>JAUILX010000167.1 GCA_030433395.1 Chlamydiia bacterium | reverse complement strand
AAAAAGTGCTTGTTTACTAAATGGCAAGCCTGTGATGCCCGGGAAGCTCTTAGAAACTCTTAAAGGGCTAGCTGTTGCTAAAAAACTACCCTACGCTTTTGATCCATTTATTGAGGGTGCCATTAAGCTTTGCGTTGAAGGCGATGGCGGCGAATGCATCGTTTCCGCAAAAGTTATGCTTGGTAGCAGGTGCGTTCCATTGGAAGAGTGCACGGTTTATTCTCCCTATTTGATTTGTGATAAAAGCGTATTGCAGTTGATTGACTCTTCAATTCCCAATGAGTGGTTTTATAAACTGAAAGAGGGCCCAATCATGTTGTTGGGTGAGGATTACAAGGCTTTTTATCATGAGTGTGGCCCAGCCGATTTTCCTAAACCGGCAGAGAATTTATGTGCAATTATTTGCGATGCTTATGGAGCAAGTCTTCAATCAAATTGTGATGACTGGCTAAAAGAGGTTGGTTATTGCAAACGCGCAGGTTTTTGGGTCTGTTCTTTGCCAGAGGCCCCATTGAAATTAAAACAACTCATCGAGCTGGGGTTTGCAATTACACAAAACAGCAAGCCAGTGGAGCTGCAAACCCAAGTTAAGGTAGATATAGTTGATAAGGGATCCAACTTGGATGTGTCTGGAAATGTTTGTTTTGATAAGCAGGTTGTTTCGATTGCCCAAGCAGTAAAAGCAAGCACGCCTTTTGTTGATCTTGGGGCATCTGTGGGTTTGCTTGATCCCAAAGTTAATGACTTAGAGCTTGGCCAGCTAAAAAAGCTGCAAATGAAGGGGAATGTTTTTAGCGTTCCAAAAGTTGAGGCCGGTTGTTTGGTTTCTCCTGAGCGCCCGCTTGAAATGATTGTTCCAAAAATTGCTGATTGGACGGATTGCTCTCCCGGCCCTGTTTTTAAGGGATCTTTACATAGTTATCAAAAAACAGGCCTGTCATGGCTATACTTTTGGCACCGATCGCATCTTGGAGGTATCTTAGCGGACGAAATGGGCCTGGGTAAGACTGTCCAGGTACTGGCACTTTTTTCACTGATCCAATCTTGCCGACCCACCATGATTGTGATGCCAACATCCCTTTTAGGGCAGTGGAAATCTGAATTTACCGCCTTTTTACCAAATGCGTCAGTTTATACACATAGTGGCCCAAATCGAGCAGTTCAAAACATCAAAGCTGCGCAATTTGTCTTAACGACGTATGGGACACTATTAAAAGACAGCGATATGCTTGAGGCTGTTGAATTTGAGCTCATTGTTTTAGATGAGGCCCATATCATAAAAAACCCTCGTAGCCAAACCTTTAGCGCTGCTAATAGCTTGAAAGCAAGAGCGCGCCTTGCGCTAACGGGCACCCCCATTCAAAACACGACTGAAGAACTACAAACACTACTCGCTTTTTGTCTCAAATCATCAGTGCAAAATGCAGAGCCTTTTATGCTTAGACGTACTAAAGACGATGCCGGTATCGATCTGCCAGATAAAATTGAGCAAGACGTTCATATTGATTTAAGCGATGATGAGCAAGCCTATTACGATGAATTTGAAGCAGCCCTGCGTCAGAGACTAATTGATAAAAATGGATCTACGATGGAGATCCTTGAGGGTATTTTGCGCTTGCGCCAACTCTGTTGCCACCCAGACTTAATTCCAGACGGGCGCGATTGTTTAGAATGGAGCAAGTTTGATCACTTTATGTCAGATGTAAACGAGCTGGTTGCAGATGGTCGTAAAATTCTAATCTATAGTCAGTTTACAAGTGTGCTTGATAAAATCGAAGCGCGCTTAAATGTCGCTTACTTGCGCCTTGATGGCCAGACAAAAAACCGGGCCGATCTAGTGGAGCGCTACCAGACCGACCCTCAAATCCCAATCTTTTTAATCTCTTTAAAGGCTGGCGGCGTAGGGCTTAACCTCACCGCTGCCGATTATGTGTTGCTATATGATCCGTGGTGGAATAGTGCTATTGAGAATCAAGCCATTGATCGCGCCCACCGTTTGGGTAGAAAAGGGCGCGTTATCGCAAGGCGATACTATACAAATAACACCATAGAAACTAAAATCAAGCAACTCAAATCCATTAAGGACCAGCTAAACGTGCAATCTCAAGAGCCCTCTATTGAAGAGCTTAAAGATTTATACCAAATTAGCTAGCTTCGTCGCCGTCCTTATTCTTTTCAAGCAGCTCTTTGGCAGCTTCCTTAAGTGTTTCAATACCAGATGCAAAGCCAATCTCTCTTAAAAGAGTGTCGAGGTGATCAAACTCAGCTTGCAATTGATCGTTCATTGATTCTAGCTTCGCAATTTTTGTTTCCATTTCTTCTGGTGACATAGCCCGCTCCTTTTTTACTTTTTACTATACCGAATGGACCTCATAAATCGGTTTTGGGCAACGCGATAGCTTTCGAAATTTGCCGATCTTAAGTAACCTCAGTTATGGGTTTATATCACTTGTCTTCAGGCATCTAAGGTGCTATCTTGCACCCTTTTTTGCTCATCCATAGCGCCTGCGGCTATTGAATCGCAAAAAATGGAACAATCTATCACCTGAT
>JAUILX010000166.1 GCA_030433395.1 Chlamydiia bacterium | reverse complement strand
ATTTTTAGAAAAATCTGCGCAGTGGATAGCCAACGCGCTATCCTCAAGCAGTTTTTCCTAGAAAGATCGCCAAAAGATGGGCCAGTTCAAGGGAGTTGATCCGCAACTCGCGTTAATTTAAATGCCAGCTTGTAAGATGTCGTGTAGATGAATGAGCCCAATAAGACGTCTGCCTTTTGTGACGGGCAACATCATGACCCGCTTTTCCCCTTCCATAAGTTTTAATGCATCAAATGCAAGCAAATCTGCTCCAATGGATGAAAATGTTGTTTGCATAACATCTTTTAATTTTATACCAGCAATACTCCCGCTCTTCTGGAGTAGGCGCCTCAAATCGCCATCTGTAAAAATACCAATCAGACAGCCTTCGTCAACAATCAAGAGGCAGCCACATCTCTTGTTTGATAGTTCTTCAAGTGCATCAGTCAACAGCGTATCAGCAGAGCAAAGGGGCAGAGCATCGCCTTTTAGCATCAAATCGCGCACATGCATTGTGAGTTTTTTCCCGATGGAACCGGCTGGATGATTCATTGCGTAGGCATCAAGGCTAAATTGCTTTTTCTCCATTAATGCTACAGTTAAGATATCTCCAAATATCAACTGAAGGGCACTCGATGTTGTTGGAGCAAGATCAAAGGGACAAAGCTCTTTTTTAAGCGGAAGCTCCATGGACAGATCGCATAACTTAGACAAACGCGATGCAGGGTTGGAAACCCAAGCAATGGTTTTAACGTTTCGCATCTTTGCTAGGGGCATTAAATCAATGAGCTCGTCACTTTCGCCACTTTTACTGAGCACTACAAGCAAATCGGCCGGATCGAGCATTCCGATGTCGCCATGGCGTGCATCGGTTGGCGTCATGTGTTGAGCACGCGTACCTGTTGAGGTGAGTGTCGTTGCAAGCTTCTCTGCAACGATGCCACTTTTACCAACTCCACTAAACACGATCTTTCCTTGACATTGCAAGCAGGCATCGAGCACTGCTTGAGCCTGTTTTAGGTCTATGGCGTCAAAAAAAGCATTGATGAGCACACGCTGATCTTTAAATAGTTTTTCCAACATAGCCTCATTTTGCTTGATTTCATGAAAAAAATCACATAAAAGAAAAACATGACAGATAAAAAGATTCCCATTGCAGTTGCTCGAGGCGACGGAATCGGCCCCGAGATCATGGAGGCCGTTCTTAAAATATTAGAAGCTGCAAATGCTCCTTTAGAAATTAATGAAGTCGAAATTGGGGAAAAAGTTTACTTGCGAGGCTCTTCCACTGGCATCGAGCCAGAAACCTGGGACACCCTTCGCAATACAAAAGCTTTTTTGAAAGCGCCAATTACAACACCACAAGGTGGGGGCTTTAAAAGTCTAAATGTAACGGTCCGAACCTCTCTTGGTCTCTATGCTAATATTCGCCCCTGCGTTTCTTACCATCCCTTTATCCAGACCAAACACCCGTCCATGGATGTTGTCATTGTCCGTGAAAACGAAGAAGATCTCTATACAGGTATTGAATATCAGCAAACGTCTGATGTTACCGAATCCATAAAACTAATCACACGTCCTGGCTCTGAGAAAATTTGCCGCTATGCTTTTGAATATGCTCTTGCCCGCGGCCGAAAAAAAGTGACTTGCTTCACTAAAGACAATATCATGAAAATCTCTGACGGTCTTTTTCATGCTGTCTATGAAGAGGTCGCAAAAGATTATTCCAACGTTGAAAGCGAGCACTGGATTGTCGATATTGGCGCTGCAAAACTTGCTGATACACCCGAAGCATTTGATGTGATCGTTCTTCCAAATCTCTATGGCGATATCCTGTCTGATGTCGCAGCTCAAATCAGCGGCTCTGTTGGACTTGCCGGCTCTGCAAATATTGGCGATCACGGAGCTATGTTCGAAGCCATTCACGGCTCAGCCCCACGCCGCGCTGGTCAAAACCTTGCTAATCCATCAGGCCTTCTTCAAGGTGCCATCTTGATGCTCTTGCACATCGATTTGCCCCAAATTGCAACGCTTGTTCATAACGCCTGGCTCAAAACCATCGAAGGTGGCATTCACACCTACGACATTTTTACAGACAATGTCAGCAAACAAAAAGTTGGCACACAAGAATTTGCTCAAGCAGTCATTGATCGCCTTGGCCAAAAACCTTCCCACCTTAAACCTGTTAACTATCCCAAAACTGTCCACGCCGCTAAATCAAAAGTAACCAAAACTCGCCCTACCGAGCGCAAGCTACTTGGCGTTGATGTGTATTTTTATTCGCAAGATTCTGCAGACACTTTTTGCAAATCGCTTGAAAAAGCGGATGTAAACCCTTTTCAGCTTAAGCTGATCACGAATCGAGGGGTGCGTGTTTGGCCAGAAGGGATGTCAGAAACTTTTTGTGTCGATCACTGGCGCGCGCGCTTTACACTCGAGGGTTGCACTCAGGAGTCTATCGTCAATCTTTTAGGCAATCTTTCTGATTTTGATATTATCAAAATTGAAAACTTATACTCTTTCGATGGCAAACCGGTATTTTCTCACCAAAATTAACCCCCTAACCAATTAACTATCAGTTAACTTGA
>JAUILX010000165.1 GCA_030433395.1 Chlamydiia bacterium | reverse complement strand
GCTAAGACAGGAGTTGCCATCACTAGATCTCCGATCCAGTTTGGCATACGCACGATAATATTTTTCGGATTTTGCTTTTGCAAAAGCGAATACCTCGTCATAATGAAGATACATGCAGCATAACAGAAAAAAAGATATTTCCGATACCATTCTTGGCATTGATCCTGGCACACGCATCACCGGATATGGACTTATCAAGCAAATAAACAACCAGTTAATACCTATCGACTTCGGCTGTATTAGACCCCCACCAACAGCCCCAATTGAAAAAAAATACTTTGCAATCTTTACCGGTATCGAAACTCTCATCCTACAACACCACCCCATTGCACTATCTGTTGAAACACAATTTGTTTCAAAAAATCCGCAATCCGCAATCAAACTTGGCATGGCGCGTGGAGCCGCCCTCATCGCAGCTGCAAAATACAACATCCCCGTTTTTGAATACACACCAAGCAAAGCCAAACGCGCCGTTGTTGGACGCGGCGCAGCCACAAAGTCTCAAGTCCAGCACATGATGATGCAGCTACTTCAGCTCTCTGAGATTCCCCATCCCGAAGACGCAGCAGATGCTCTTGCACTTGCTATTTGCCACGCATTTAACAACAAGGAATTAAACTATGTTTGAATATATCCAAGGAAAACTAACCTCAATTGAGCCGAGCAAAGCAATCATTGATTGCAATGGCATCGGCTACTCCATCTTAATTCCCTTAAGCGCCTACTCTGAGCTGACACCTGCCATCGGAAAAAACACCCTGCTTTACATCGATTTTGTCGTACGCGAAGACTCACAAACTCTTTTTGGTTTCACAGATACCAAGACCCGTCAACTTTTCCAACGCATCCGTGATGTTTCAGGTATCGGCCCCAAAACAGCTCTCTCAATCATCGGCCACATGAATCTCGATGCCCTTGAATGGGCCATTGCCAAACAAGATGTTGCCACCCTCTCAAAGATTCCAGGCATTGGAAAAAAAACAGCCCAACGCCTCATCTTAGACCTCCAAGGCAAAATCGTAACGAATAACAAGTCACTCCCTTCCACATCTGCCAACACCATCAGTCATGACGCGATCAGCGCCCTAGTTAATCTCGGTTATTCTCTCGATAAAGCTCAAAAAGCCGTCTCTAAAAGCCTTGAAAAAGCAGAATCCTGCGATTTATCCTCACTCATCAGCGCCTCTTTGCAACAAATTTGACACATAGAAAAATATTAATTTACTGTAAAGTTTTTTTGGGATAGGCTTGGCAACTTGAACGTGCTGTCAAAATTGGCAGCTCCTTCAAGACGAAAATAAAATTGAACAGGGGTTTATTCATGAAACTAAACAAGCTTTTTCCAAAGCTCATCCTAGGACTTGCAACTCTAATGCTATGTCCATTGAGCGCCAGCAGCACCAAAGATTTAATTACCTACGACTACATCATCGTTGGTAACGGCACAGCCGGAGCAACTCTTGCCCGCAAACTATCAGACGACAAAAAAACAAAAGTTCTCGTCCTTGAGCGAGGCATTAACCACGATGATGATCCACTCGTTTTACAAACATCTGGCCCTGACTTAGCCGCGACTTGGACCGAGCTTGCGTACAGCACTCAGTACTCAGATACATGGGCAATTGCAGTCATCAATCCCCTCCAAACCACCAACTACACAATCGGTCGAGGTTGGGGAGGAAGTAGCATGCACAACTTCCTTGATTCTGTTAGAGGAACACCTTCAATTTACAATGCTTGGGCAACAGCCGCTGGAGACGCATCTTGGAACTATAACAACTTGCTTCCAATCATGAAGGCTGTTGAAAACTACACACCCAATGCAGACGCCGTCTTTAATCCAGCTCAACGTGGCCGAGGAGGTCCTGTTCAGCTAACGCAAGTCCCCTCAATTGCTGCGGACCCTCTAGCGCTAGATTTCACTGGACCACTTAATGTTCCGTTTGTGGCCGATTATAATGACATAGCTCTTGGATCAATTGGTATGGGACCCTATGAGCTGTTTGCCTATCCTGGAGCCGCTCCTGGAACCACAGGTGACAGAAGTTTCTCCTCAAATGCCTTCCTGCCTCGCAGTGTTATTACAAAAACTGGCGTCGCAAAAGATGGCAGGCTTTTACGTATTGAGTCAAATACAACCGTTTCGCGTGTATTTTTCAAAGGAAAAAAAGCGCATGGAGTTGAGTTCGTCTACGAAGGTTCCGATAAAGTTAGCAAAGCTCTTGGAAAAAAAATCATTCTTTGTGCTGGTAGCGTCTACTCACCAGCTATTTTGCAAAGGTCAGGGATCGGCGATGCCGCTTTGCTAAATTCCTTAGGCATCCCTGTAATTGTTGACAATCCCAACGTGGGAGCCAACTTTGCCAACCATTATGGTCCCCAAGGAATTTTTGTTGGAGATACAACAACTTCTGCTCCATCTTTGCAAGCATTTGTCAACGCATCTGGAACACCTGCTTTAGCAGCTCCTTATGCATACCCCGATGATGCTAACCGTCGTATTCAAGTTATTGCGAGTAATATTGGACCAGGACTTACAAATATTCTTGGATTTTTTATGGACCCCCAAGGGAAGGGAT
>JAUILX010000164.1 GCA_030433395.1 Chlamydiia bacterium | reverse complement strand
CCGATCTACTTGCGATTAGAAAGTAATGCCGGTGCGCCTCCAATTACAAAGAAGCGTGTTGATTATCTAGAGGTGCTCAACTGGAAGATGGAGCAGCTAAAAAAATACCACGAAACGGCGTTTAAGAGGACAGATGACTATGAAGAGTTTTGCAATGCGTGCAGCTGGCTAAAACCCTATGCTCTATTTCGCGCATTAAAGGATAAGGAGTTGCAAAAGCCTTGGCGCAAGTGGCCAGAAGCTGTGCGTCACATCAGTCATGAGCAATTAGGAGCCCTTTGTAAAGAGTACTCAAGCCAAGTTGACTTCTACTGCATGCTGCAATACCTATGTTACAAGCAGTTAAAGCAAGTTAAAGAGCACGCCGATCGACAAGATGTTAAGCTTATTGGCGATGTTCCGATCTTGATCAACGGCGATAGTGCCGATGTCTGGTATAACAACCACTACTTTGATGAATCGCTAGCCGCTGGCGCCCCTCCTGATATTTTTAATCCTAATGGCCAGTATTGGAATTTTCCTCTTTATAATTGGTCTGCCATTGCCCAAAGCGATTACTGCTTTTGGAAAGAGCGCCTGCACTTTGCAAACCATTTCTATCACATGTACCGCATCGATCACATCATTGGATTTTTTCGTATCTGGGCCATTCCGCTCCATCACAAGCCCATTGAAGGAAGCTACATCCCCTCAGAGCCTGGCCTTGTTCTGGCTCAAGGAAGGGAAACTTTATCGCAAATGATCCAATTTTCAGACATGTTGCCTATAGCTGACGACTTAGGATCAATGCCTGATGGAGCAGATACTTTGATTCGCTCAATGGGGATGCCGGGAACGCGCATCATGACAATTGAGCGCCTTGATAAGGGAGAAGGTCCCTGCATTCCGATTACGGATCACGACCCCATTAATTTGACGATGGTCTCTACACACGATTTGAAATCGCTGCGAGGCTGGTATCATGATTTTCCAAGCCAAGCCAAGCTCTTTTGCCAAATGATGGGCTGGCCTTACGAAAAAGAACTATCACTAGAGCGGCAGAAGAAGATACTCCACGCCTCTCATCACTCGCCAACTTTGCTTCATGTCAACCTACTCACCGAATATCTCGACTGTGTCGGATTGACTTCTAAAGATCCAGAAGAGGATCGCTTGAACCAACCTGGAGAAATCTTACCAACCAATTGGACCTATCGCTACCCTCTTTCCATTGAGGAAATGGCCGCACATGCTAAACTAAAATTACTAATGCAAGAGGTTATTAAATGAAGCTTATACCAATTCTTATAAATAAATTTAAATCTGAGCTGCGTGAAAATTCCCGCGATTCAACGACCGTAAAGCGTGCAGTATTAACAATGCAGCTAGCTTTGCGATCGTTAAAGCCCGGGGTTTTGACGCGTTCAGATTTAAATTTATTTATAAGAATTAGTATTATCTGGATGCTCGCCCCCATCGCTATCTTTGCAAATACGCAAATAAAGACACTGCACGCATCCCTTGATCCCTCATCGATTTCTAAGCAGCTCGCTTTCTACCAGCTCTATCCTGAAACTCCAGAAGGCCAAAAAGCGCTTAGCTGCGCTTGGAAGCTTTTGGGAACAAATCAGCCAAAAAAAATGGCTTTGCCAACACTTGATCTGCAGCCACTGATTGCCCTAGTGAACCGCCAACCCCTTGATGAGCCGCCCACACTCGATATCACAGCCCTTGACCTGATCGACTCGATTTCATCCCACCTGCATAACCGTAAACTCCAAGGCCATTTTGTTTGGAATAAAGACGATCTGGTAGCTCTACCCGTAGAGCAAATAGACCTTTCTCGGGCTTTGCTCCTGCAGGATATCAGTGACCCCATCAAAATACGCCAGTATGAGGCAACTCTTGACCTTATGGCGCTGCAAGTTAGCGCTCGTCTCAACCAAAGCTCCACCGGTGTTGATAAAATCAATGCGATCAACGATTTTATCTTCCATGAAATGCGCTACCGCTTCCCACCCCATTCCATCTGGACAGATGATGTTGACCTGTACACTTTTTTACCAGCTGTGATGGACTCTCGCAAAGGGGTATGCTTGGGCGTATCGATTTTATATTTAAGCTTAGCGCAGCGCCTAAATTTGCCTTTAGAGATTGTCACACCTCCAGGCCACATCTATATCCGCTACCGACAAGACCCCGACCACGTCATCAATATCGAGACTACAGCTCGCGGTATTGACGTCCCTTCTAAATCTTACTTAAGCATTCACACCAAAAGCTTGCAAACACGCAACATCAAAGAAGTCATCGGCCTAGCTTTCATTAACCAAGCAGCCGTTTGCTGGCAAAAAGAAAACCACACTGAAGCTGTTAATCTTTATGAAAAAGCCCTTCCCTATTTGCCAGATGATCCCCTTCTCAATATGCTACTTGGTTACAATTATCTTTTCGTTGGGCAGATCACCAAGGGCAAACAGCTGCTCGAGCAAATTGCAAACACACCTATTGAAGGATCTCTTACCCGCGAAACACTGCCTATCGACTACCTTAGTGGAAAAACAAATGTCGATGGCATCAAAGCCGTTTTTTTCCATGTTGAT
>JAUILX010000163.1 GCA_030433395.1 Chlamydiia bacterium | reverse complement strand
GCGGTATTGTGCGCGATGTTCCACCCTACACAATTGGTTTCGGATCGCGTCTCTATCGCATCGGGGGTCTAAATCTTGTGGGGCTGCGTCGCCGTAAATTCCCGCGAGAAGATATCCAAGCACTACTACAAGCCTATAAAATCACCTATCGCTCAGGGTTATCAATCAGCGAAGCGTTAGAGAAAATAGAAAACGAACTACAGCCATCACCTGCGATCGTGCACTGGCTACAATTTGCAAGAAGCTCAAAACGAGGGCTTAGTGGCCTGGGCCTTGAAGAAACATCACCTGATGAGCTTGCAGCAGCCACAAAAGAGCCTTGATGCGCATCGTATTTTTCGGGACACCAAACGTTGCCGAAATCGTTTTAAACTCTCTTATAGATCAAAATATTGAAATCGTCGGTGTTGTCACGCGTCCCGACAAGCCCAAAGGCCGCTCGCAAAAAATGCAACCTCCCCCGGTTAAATCCTGTGCTGAGAAGCGAATACCAAACATTCCTGTTTTTCAGCCGAAGCGCGCATCAACCCCAGAATTTTGCGAAACACTGAAAGGCTTAAATGCGGACTTGTTTGTTGTCGTTGCTTACGGAGAAATCATCAAACAGATGTTGCTTGATCTCCCTCCGAAAGGCTGTATCAACGTTCATTTTAGCCTGTTGCCCAGATGGCGTGGAGCGGCTCCCATGCAGCATACGCTTCTTCACGGAGACAAAGAAACAGGAGTGTCGATTATTGAGATGGTGCTCGCTCTTGATGCAGGTGCGGTTTTGGGTGAGAAAAAAATATCCGTACCAGAAGATATGACATGCTCAGAGCTGAGCAGCAAACTTTGCCAGCTATCAGGTCCATTGCTTATCGACGTCATGAAAAAAATTGAAAATAGCACCGTTACGCCCCACACGCAAGATGAAGCTCAAGTCACAATTGCACCAAAAATCACACCTGAGATGTGCAAAATTGACTGGTCACGTTCGGCCAGTGATATTCATAACCAAGTGCGAGCTTTAAGCCCTCGCCCCGGCGCTTGGACGCAGGTTCTGGTGCATGGGCAGCCTAAGCGCCTAAAAGTCCTGCGTACCCGCCTTAGCGAGGCTCAGGCGGGCTATTCTAAAGCGGGATGGTTTATCTCAACCGGCCAAGGCGTCATAGAGATTTTAGAGCTGCAGCTGGAAGGAAAAAAAGCCTTATCAATCAAAAATTTTATTTCCGGCATTTCTCAAGTTTCCTTGATATAAATTCTAAGTTGAGCTAATTTGTAGCTTTGTGTCGTTAACCCGGAGGTATCCAATGACAGCAAGCACAATTAACGCAGCCCAGCAGTTTGCAACTTCTTTTGTGACTAATAATGGGACAGGCATAAATCTCTCGGTTTTACTTGTTGCGAATAACATTTTTTCGCGATACGATCGTGGATCGAATCTGGGAACAATGGTGGCTGAGTGCGACAGAGTATGTAAGCTTGGAAAGGGATTATTTAGTGCAAGCAAGATAACAGCAAGAATTTTAGATGGTTCGAGCCTGAATACGTGGGACACTCTAAGAGATACAGGAAATATTTTATCTGGAACTAAATCCGCTATCGTTGATGATTCATCACACATAGGTCTCCACTGGGGTGCCAAGTG
Organism: Chlamydiia bacterium; assembly: GCA_030433395.1. Taxonomy (GTDB): domain Bacteria; phylum Chlamydiota; class Chlamydiia; order Chlamydiales; family JACKPQ01; genus JACKPQ01. The sequence continues at coordinate 976 of JAUILX010000163.1, read as the reverse complement.
CTCTGAGAGTTTAGGCGCGTTAAGCGGCATCATAGCAATAGCTTGCCAGGTTAAGAAAGATGGGATCAAAAGCTTGCAAACCTGGATCGTGATCTACCATAAAGTAAATAATATCTGCAAAGCAGTGTTTGTATGGGTTGGTACTGATGTTGCCGTTGTTGGAGCCTTCAAAGAAAATGTATACAACATAGTATACCATAAGAACACACAGCTATTCGTTGGTGCCGCCGGCATTGGTAACGCGCTATTAAGCCATCAAGATAACAAGTTATGGAAAGCTTCGGGCCTCAATCAATATTTTGAATCGAAGACAGCGACAGCCGCCTAGGGGCAATCGCCGGATAGATCGCAAAGAGCGTATATCTCTTGCGATCATCATAGTTACGGTTGCAGCCTTCGTGGCTGCAAACCGGCTAATCATCACCTTAATTCGAGGGTGATGAAAAAAAATGAGGTGGGGGGCTTGCGCGATAAATGCTAAGTCTGTTAGTCTCTTCGCTTAGCAGCTAATGGCATTTCAGCCAAAAGCAGCAGCCAACGCATCGAGAAAAAAGAGCGTATAAGGAAAAAATTTATGAGCAATCAGTTATTAGGCAAAAAAGAAGGCATGACGAAGATTTTTGACGACAAGGGAAACCTTGTGGTTTGCACCGTTATCTCTATCGAAAAGCACGTTGCCCTACAAGTCAAAACAGCAGACGGTAAAGATGGTTACAACGCTGTTCAACTAGGCGCTGTGCAAAAGAAAATGAAACACACGAATAAACCTCTTCAAGGCCACTTTAAGAAAGCAGGAGCTGAGCCTCGCAGACATCTATTTGAAATTCCTTTTGAAGGAGAAGCGCCTTTTAAAGTTGGTGATGAGCTAGGACTTGAATTATTCGAAGGTGTTGCGCACATCGACGTTACTGGTCAATCTCAAGGAAAAGGTTTTCAGGGCGTTATGAAGCGCTATGATTTTAAAGGGGGCCCGGCA
>JAUILX010000162.1 GCA_030433395.1 Chlamydiia bacterium | reverse complement strand
CTGCGTGATTTTGCTCGATTCTGAAGATGGACTGACAGCTCAAGATAAGAAAATTGCATCGCAAGTAGAAGAAGCTGGAAAGGCCTGCATCCTGCTATTTAACAAGTGGGATAAGATTAAAGGCGTGCGCATGGAGCATTGTCAAAAACAAGTGCGTGATGAAGTTAGCTTTCTTAACTACTGCCCCATCCTATTTGCCTCAGCGACAACAGGGCGCAATATCCCCAAGCTCTTTGAACTTATCGAGCATGTGCACCAGCAAATGCACTCGCGCATCACCACAGGTCAGCTTAACAAGTTTGTCGAGCGCACAACTCAAATCTATCATCCCCCCATGCTTAAAGGCAGACGCTTGCGCATCTACTATCTAACGCAAGCTTCCACAAATCCACCCCGATTTGTGCTTTTTGTTAACCATAAAGAGCTCATGCTTGAGACCTATCGCAAGTACTTGCTCAATGCTTTTCGCAAAGCCTATTCGTTTACCGGATGTCCCGTCCGCTTTGAGCTGCGTCCGCGCAAGCAACGCGCAGACATTGCTCGCTACATTGCAAATCGCTAAAGCTCCGCTCAAAAAGAAGAATATAGAATAAAAAACCTGCTTTGTATAAATTGGCTTCAACCAAATTCTGCAAGGAGAGTCAAATGAGCACAATTTACAAAATAAGTCACAGAAGAGGGACAATACAAATCCTGCAAAGTTCTGCAGGACAATTAAGCGCTTTGCAAAACGGAAAGCATCTGCTCATGCGAGGGATGCCAAACGTCGAGATGAACCAAGCTGTAGAAATTTTAGACAACAGCTTTTTTCAGCTCATAGGAGGAGAGCTGCAAATTCACGCCCGTCTGCTTGGTGGAGTCAAAAAGACCCAAAGCAACAAAGACATCTCAGAAGACTTTTTATGTCCGATCATACAACAAATCATGTTCGATCCCGTTGTTGCAGCCGATGGAGAAACCTATGAAAGAGAAGCAATAGAAAAGCATCTCAACAAAAGACAAACCAGCCCATTGCATGGAGAGCAGCTAGAGCACACACACCTAAACATCAACCGAAAAGTCAAAAGGCAAATTGACGCTTTTTTAGAAAAGAATCCCGACTATCGAGAAGACCTATATCTGCCACAAAGCTCCATCAAAAGCGTCATCCAAGCTCTTCACACCCATGACACCAAAACCCTACAAACACTACTCAGAAAAGACAAAAGACTTCTCGGAAAGCACTACAGCGACCTAGAACTGTCAGAGTCTTTGGAAAAAACAACCCTATTAGAACTTGCGTGTACCATCAGCCCCGAAATCTTAAGCCTTGTAGTGCAAGCGCATCAGCAAAAGCCAAACCTCACCCTCGAGCTGATCAGCAAAACAACACAGCATCTAGGAGTCAAAGGCGTAAAAATCCTCATGCAAACCTTTAAGCAAAATCCACAAACCAACCTCCCATTAGCAATAGATGCCAACAACCCACTCTTCCTGCAAGCCCTTCTTGAGCTAGGTGCAGATCCAAACACAGAAAACCCCACACCCTTACACCAAGCAGCCCAAAAATCAGACCTACATCCGACAATCATTGATCTACTCATCGAGCATGGAGCCGATGCTAAAGCTGTCAATGACCAAGGGCAAAGACCTTCCGCCCTAGCCAAACAGCTCGGCCATCTAGCAACAGCCGAGCGCATTGAGCAAAAACGGCAAGAGAAAAAGCTCAAACACCTCATAGAACCGCTGGCACAAGAGCTTGGTCAGCAAAAAGAGCGCAGCAGACGCATTCTAGCTGCAACTTATCAAGCACTCATAGGCATAGAACAAAGCCGTATCGATAGAAGCGCAAAGCAAGTAATTCAAGACCTACGCTTTGAAATTGGAGAAGAGCTAGGGATCGAGCAAGTCCGAGAAATTATCCCGACTCTTCCCGAACAAGCGTTAGGAGCGGCTGCATGGGCGCATTTAGGAGACGTTGGAGAAGAGCCGCCCCTACCTGAAAACATGGAAGCTATCCTAGCCGAGCCCTGCCCAGCAGCACTAGGACTAGAGCGTTTTGGCACAACCATCGGTGAGACCCATATTTTAGTGCTCATTCCCGCCACCCTCAACGGCGAAAAGCTTACTTTAGAGCGCTTCAAAACCCTCCTCGACAGCAAAAACGGCCTCAAAATCACCGAATGGTATCCCAAAGGCAATGAGAACAACCATGCGGCTGCCAGCTACTGGGCACTCATAAGTAAAGGCTGCATCCAAGACAGCAAAAACCAAACCCATGCTCAACAAAAACAAATGGTAGCGCAGCTGGGAGATCGCTATCGACTGCCAAAAGTAATTGAAATGGCCTTTGGGCTGTACTTGCAAGAAGTCACCCATCACGATAGCCTTTACGCAGATGATTCATGGGCCCGCCGTGAGGACATGCGCTCGGATGGGTATTCGATAGTTTGCCGCGGTTTTGGCGGTGGCGGCGGCGTCAGCAACCGCTACGACAATGCCATCATCAGCGTGGGGGTGGGGGTTTTCCGGAAGTCCAGCTTTTAAATTGGTTCTTGGATCTTGGAGCCCTTGGTTCTTTTGGATTTTGGATCTTGATTTTTGGTGGAATCTGCCCAAGATGGACTGAGATAGCGGAAGAAGGT
>JAUILX010000161.1 GCA_030433395.1 Chlamydiia bacterium | reverse complement strand
CAGGACAGGCAACATAAGCACCAATATTCGATTCATAAATCGGTGACAGATCAATGTCGCCTTTACGAATACGCATCATGGAAGGATGGAGTTGATTGAGGTTCTTCATAAGAGGCTCGGCATCTGATCCATAATCACGTAACATCCACTCTACAAATGTTTGAGGAAAGGACACTCGAACTGAAAGGTCTTCGATAGAATCGCCTGTTGGCGGCTCCCAAGTAAAGCCATCTAATTGATGCATAAGGGCATTGAAAAAGGGAATAAATCGCGGATGGCATACTGCTTTAGCAAGCTTAACCATTTGATCGGCCACAGCATAAAGAGGCATGCTGTCTAAATAGAGCACTTGATAGATAGCCATACGCACAAGAACTTTTTCTTTTAGCTTGAGGTGGAGCTTACCATCTTTGGAAAGCTGTTTAGCAATGGCATCCAGCGTCCAAGTGGCGCGCACTGTACCCATGGTAATTTCATAGGCTAAATGAAAATCCCGCTCGCTTGGATGGCATTTTTGCTTCCACAATTGTAGCGATTGCGATAAAAAACCCTCTTCTCGGTAACACGAGAGGAGGGCGTGATAAACTGCCTTACGGTAATTTGTCATTAATACTGTTTACAAGAACCTGACCCACGTCCTTGCTGTTGTGAGCTTTGGCCTTGTTGTTGGTTGTATGGATAGCCTTGACCTCGCTGTTGGTTACGAGGCTGATACTGCTGTGGCATTTGCTGTTGCTGCTGCTGAGGTTGCATCTGATTTGTTCCAGTATTTCTAGAGCTCTGCAAAATGATTTCAACTGCATGGTCAGGTGTTATTTGACCAGGAGAGGTGTTGAGCGGGTCTTTCATTTTGACAAGCGCCATTGTATCTTGTCGTTGCTGAGGTGAAAATTGTTGACAAAAGACGGTTTTATGAATTGAGCTAAGCTTAGAAGCGAATGCTTGTTCATCTCTTGTAAGATGGGAGCAGTCTGCTACCTGTCCTTGCTGAGATTGACTGCCGTATAAACTCATGCCACTGCTACTTGGTGCAGCAAAAATAAATGCGGGCAGAAACGCTAAGACAATACCTATTTTTCTCATGGGGTCCTCCAAAAAGGGGTTTCGTTTTTTTCTCTTTTGCGCTATTGCTTTATATATGACTGACAGACCCGTTGAATGTAGCCGTTGCCGCAAAAAAGCTACGATCCTTTATCAAGAAATCGTAGATGATACTACTATCTATACTCAAATGTGCGCAGAGTGTCCAGCTCTAAAGGCAAAATTAGGCAGTCCTGAGGTTACATCAGAGCAGACGTTGGGATCAATGTGCTGTGTGCGCTGCCACACTAGCTTAGAGCAAATCAAAGAAACTAAATCCCTAGGCTGTAGTAACTGCTTTGATATTTTTAGCGATTATCTCTCTCAAGTTTTTTACGAAATGGGTCTAACGCCCCCCTTTCATCGAGGCAGAGCTCCTAAAACGCATCAAGAGCTTTCCCTGCCGGAAAAAATCACTGATTTAACGTCAGCTCTAAACCAAGCTCTAAAGAAGGAAAACTACGAAGAGGCTGCACTCCTACGTGATGAAATTGAAGGTTTAATGAACGAGCCACATGAAAGCTGAACTCCCCAAGCCCCTTGTAGATTTTTCTCTTTGGAACCGCAAATGCGCACCTATCTGGACACTTTCTCTTTATACTCTCCGTAGAAATCTTGCCCATTACCCATTCCCTCAATGTCTCAATGAGCAGGAACGTCAACTTGTCAGCAATACTTTTAGAGCAGCCCTTGTTAAACATACAAACGCCCCCTACTTGCTTAATCTTCAACAATTACAACCTCTCACCAAGACCTATCTTGCAGAGCACTATTACTGGCAAAACAGCATGCAACGTCTGCAGTCCGGCTCCCTTATTTGCATTCCTACAAACCTCGAATGGCAAGCACTTATCAACGGAGAAGATCACCTCACGATCCAATATGCATCCCTTGATTCTAATTGGACAAATCCTTTTCGTAAGCTCTATGAAATTGAAGATGCTTTAGCTAACCAGATCGCCTTTGCCTACCACTCAAAATTTGGTTATCTCTCATCCAGTCTTGCCAACGTGGGTACAGGCCTTTCTCTACAACTCTATTTACACCTTCCTCTTCTGATCCAATCACAAAAAATTCAGGACTACCTTTTACAACTTCTACCAGAAGGCATCTGCGCAAAAAGCCTTTCCCAAAACCCCAGTCATTTCCTTGGAGACTTACTCATTTTACATAATCCCTACAGTGCTGGAAAATCTGAAACGGATCTTTTACATCGCATGCATACGATTGCAAATGAAATGGTCGCTGCAGAAGAGGATTTGCGCGCTACCTTGCGCAATCAACCAAAGCCTGAGTGGATTGATCGCATCACACGCGCCTACGGACTTTTACGCCACTCCTATAAGCTCAGCACCAAAGAAGCACTCACCCAATTAAGCTTGCTAAAGCTTGGATCCAACCTAGGCTGGCTCGAAGGGCTCTGTGATGCCGATTGCAACACCCTCTTTTTCCAAATGCGTCGCGGCCACCTCAAATTCTTGGCCCCTGACTCTCCTGATCCCGAAACCGCCCGCGCCCATCTGATGAAAAAAGCCCTCGCACCAAC
>JAUILX010000160.1 GCA_030433395.1 Chlamydiia bacterium | reverse complement strand
CTTTACCACGATGATTGAGAACACTGGAAAGCCACCCAAAAAGGTGACCGAGGAACAAACCGAAATGTTTGATTAGCGTTCGATTCCACGACCTTTAGAGCGGGCATTTTCTTGCAGTTCAAGCTTTCTGCTCTCTCTTAGTTTCTCGTTGAAAAACGTCATAATGTCCTTACCGTCAGGCATGGTTATGCCCTGCTCTTTCATTTTCTGCAGTTGTTTTTCAATGCCGTCCATTTTATGAGCTTTTTTCTCGTATCTGTCCGCCCTGTTCTTCGCCCTACGCTCATTAGTTTCGGCATCATTGATTTTCTCAATCCTGATTGATTGGATAAACCCCGACTTTTCCCATGCTTCATGGTTTCGATGCGACAGCCTGCGAGCAATATCGTCAGGTGTTTCTTTCTGGGGAATGCCTAACTTGCTACGGCCTTTGATGCGTGGTTTTAGGTCATTAGAGCTAATCTCAGGCGTTTTGAAGCGTTTTGAGTGTTCTGCAAAGGTTTCTGGCTGTAGAGCCTTGTAAAACGTTTGTATTCGCTCATGTGTGGCTTTACTGCCCTCTATTCCACGACTTAAACCGAGATTGGCTACAGCCTTGTGGTAGTCGGTTTGGTCTTTGCGAAGCTTGGCAGGGCCACCGATAAAGTCTTTGGCACACAATCGACCGTCTTTGGTGATGGGTGTTACCCATGCGGCCATGTGTGGTGTGGTTTCATCTCGATGTATCGAAGTTAAAACCACATTCTCTTTGCCGTATTTGTCTTGAAGCCATTTTTTTGACTGATCAAAAAATGCCTTTTGTTCGGCTTCGGATGCTTCTTTCATCCATTCAGGTGATGCGGTCATCATGTATTCGACTGCAATCACTGCATCCTTTCGCCTTTTCTCGGGCAAGCGTTCGCGAACTGCCCCCATTGCTTGGGTGCTTCGTTCTGCTCCGTCATGCTCATTCTGGTCGGTGCGTTCAGGGTCAGCGTTGGGCGTATCTTGCTCTCTAAAGTTGTGCTTTAGAGTGCGTGACAGTTGCCCGAACGACTTGACCTTTTCGCACCTCATGATTGCGTATTGTGTCATGGTTTCTTGCCCTCGTTGGGTACTCCGTAGGGTACACAAGTGTAACCCACTACACTTTGTTCCAAAGTTACATGGGAAAAGACTACCATAATCTCGACAGGTTGTCGAGATTATGGACAAGATGAATCGACTTTGTCGATGGCTTATAAATCAGAAAATCCCAAAAGCATAAATAAGGATATTAATACTTAAAAGGAGTTTCCATATGGAAAGAATGACAGACCAAGATAAGCAACAATTTACCAATGGATTGACCCATCAATTTAGACGATTGAGTTGGGTTATCCGCTTCGGCAAAAGAATCATTCGCCTGTTACTATCTATCGGATTTGGGAACATCTTCTGATTGTAATCAGGGCGCAATGGTAAAACGTACAGTCATGAAGCGACTGCCCGCGTTTGATTATCTGGTGAACTGGTGAGCCGTCACCGTTGTGGACTGACAACCATCCATGGCTAATCCTGCACTGGTTGTCCAACGGTCGGGCGTCCTGCCCTCCCGCCACCGTTGGTGGTTCCATTGCTGCGACTTTCTCATTTTGTTTACCTGTCTTTGAGAAAATCAAAAAATCGCTCATCGCTAAACGTTGACTGAAAGCACATGTACCGATGCCGTCACCCTGCCGTCAGCCTTGTGGGTTAGTGGGCGTAAAGCTGTGTGCAGGTAGTGGGTCAAAAAATAGGCGAAGCCGTGAATTTTTTGTCCACAGCTGTGCCCAGCTTTTCCCCACGATGTGAGCAACGCGAACAAATCCACAAGGTAGGCACACAGATTCCCCAGTATAAGAACTAAGAAGGGAATCATGCTCAAACCGTTATATAGAGCCAAACCTACTTGCAGGATTTAATAGCACTGCTATCAGAATCAGGTAGAACTCTAATAAAAATCATGGTTTATATGACATTAATGCTATCAAAAATAGATATTAATATGATAGCATACCTATTTTTAGTGATAATAGTGCTATCAAAAATAGGTTCTTTGCTGATAGCAAATTTTAATAGGCAAAAATTAATGGCGAACAAAGAAATAAGACATAAAACCAACCCGTTTTTAACTGATATGATAATCCCTGTACGCGATAAAAAAGTGCAGTTATCAAGGCTTGGAAAGGATGATAACGTGCTGATAAACCAAAAAACTGGTGAAGTCCAGGGAACGCATGTCACAACCTATAAAAGGGTTGATTCTGACCAGTTTGTTAAGCTGTTCACAGCTAATATTGCACTGACATTTGACTTGAATTCAGCGGGCATAAAAGCCTTTAGCGTACTAATGTGGGCAATACAGCATACAAGCTTAGGCAAAGATGTTGTGATGCTTAATAAAATCACCTTGGAGGATTTTTTAATTGAACACGAGGGAACTGTGAAGCTGTCACTGGCAACTTTTTGGCGCGGTTTGGCGAACCTCACCAAGACCAAAATCATCGCCAAGCATGTTAATCAAGGGTGTTACTTTATCAATCCAAACTTTGTATTCAATGGCGATAGAATCGCCTTTACCACGATGATTGAGAACACTGGAAAGCCACCCAAAAAGGTGACCGAGGAACAAACCGAAATGTTTGATTAGCGTTCGATTCCACGACCTTTAGAGCGGGCATTTTCTTGCAGTTCAAGCTTT
>JAUILX010000159.1 GCA_030433395.1 Chlamydiia bacterium | reverse complement strand
AGCTCTTTTTCTTTTTCTAAAATTTGCACAAGCACTTCTTGCTTTTGGATATTTGTTTGCAAGTCAATGTAACCGCTTGCTGCAGCAGTCGATAAAGCCAAATGCGTTTGAGCCGTCTCAGCAGCAGTGCTTCGCGCTTGCCCAAGTGCTGCTGAATAGCGCTGTTTATTCTTGCCCCATAGATCAAAATCATACAAAAGCTCAAGTCCAATACCAAGCTGATAGATAACAGCTGGCAATAGCGAGGGCTCAACGCGATACAAGTTATCTTTGCTCAAATGCTGCCAGTTGACATCAGCTCCAGATGACAAATGCGGAAACAACGATGCCCGTACAATATAAGCCTCATCAACAGCTTTTTTAGCGCGCATCTGTGCAGCGCCCATCGTTGGATTATTTTCCAAAACATTTTTTATCAGCAATGTTAGTTGAGGATCATCAAAGCTCATCCACCATTGCGCATCAGGCCAATTACCATGCGTAAAAATACCTGAGTCAATTCCTTCATGAACCGAATTTTCAACAGAAATAGGAGGTGATAATTTTGCTTGCAAATCCTTTTTAGGAATGCGTGCGCATCCAACTAATAAAACAATTAAAATTAAAATTATTTTCATTATCAATCCTTATTAATATAAATAAATTACTATTGCTAAAAAATCAAGTAGAATGCTACAATTTCAATTATGTTTTTTAAAGAACTTAAACAATTCAAGATTGGCCTAGAACGAGAAGCTCTACGCTTAAATCACCTTGGAAAGCCAGCCATTACTCCCCATCCAGCAGCCCTTGGCTCTAAACTCACCCATCCAAATTTCACAACAGACTTTGCAGAAAACCAAATCGAATTTGTCACTCCCCCTTTTTCATCGATTGAAAGAGCTTTAACATTTTTAGAAACATTGCATCGCGCCTTTTATACCTTTACACCGGATGAAAAACTTTGGCCACACAGCATGCCGCCCAAAACAATAAAAGACATTCCAATTGCCGACTTTGGCGTTTCATCTGCAGCCGCAAAAAAAAACCTCTATCGCCTAGGTCTGACTCAGCGCTACCCCATCGAAATGCAACTAATCTCAGGTATTCATGCCAACTACTCCTTTCCTGATGCCGTTTTTAAAAAACTCGGTCTTTCGAAAAATGAAGGATACATGGCCCTCATTCGCAACTTCTTGCGCCATGGCTGGATTTTGACCTATCTTTTTGGCGCTTCCACCTCAAAAAAATACCCCAACTCCACATCACTACGTGTTAGCCCCCTCGGCTACTACTCACGCGTACAATCCCAAATGGCGATTTCGTTTAACTCAATAGAAGAGTACCTACAGGGTTTAGACAAAGCCTGCACAACACCCCATACCGATTACCAAAAAATTGACCCCGCCCTTCAACTCAATCCAAACACCTTGCAGATCCCCGCCGAACACTACACACGTATCCGCCCCAAATCTCAAAATGGAAATTTAAGCAAAGGCATTGACTACGTTGAAGTACGCAGCCTTGATCTCAACCCCAACTCACCAATCGGTATCGAGCAAGACGCCCTAGAATTCCTTCATATCTTTTTACTCCACTGCCTCCTAGAGCCCTCACCTCCGCTCACAAAGCACGAGCAAAAACAAATCTGTGAGCATCAAGCACACGTAGCCCTTTACGGCACACAAGACACAGATCCCACCCCTCTCCTCACAGCCATGGAGCCCCTTGCTGACTATCTCGGCTATAAAGATATGCCCAATCCTCAGCGCGCCCTCACTCCCCTTAAGTCTCAAGAAAAAAGCCACTTTGCCCAGCTCGCCGAAAAATCCCTAAAAGATCAACAAGCGCTCGAGCTCAAAGAATTTGAGCTTTCAACACTTTGTCTCATTGATGCAGCCAAAAAACGCAACATTTCCATCGAGATTCTAGACCGCCCACACAATATCATTCGTCTAAACAACAAAGTTATCGTTCAACAAGCCACATGCACACACAAAGACACCTACATAGCCCCGCTGCTTATGGACAACAAATCCGTTACAAAAAAGCTTCTACAAGAGCACAACCTCAAAACTCCATCCAGCCAAACCTTCAATACACTACAAGAAGCCCTTGCCTATACACCCAAAACAAAAATCGTAATCAAGCCTAACACAGCAAACTTTGGAGTTGGGATCAGCTTCATTTCCCCAAACCAGCCTGCTCAATACAGCCGCGCCATTAAAGCCGCTTTCAAGCACGCATCCTCAGTCTTGATCGAAGAATTTTGTCCAGGCGATGAAATCCGCTTCCTCGTTATCGACAACAAAGTCGTAGCCGTAACCCTGCGCGAACCTGCTAACATCACCGGCAACGGAATCCACACCATGCGCCAGCTCATCAAAGAAAAAAACCAGCATAAATTTCCCAAGGAGCAAATCCGCCTCGACAAAACCCTGCCCCTTTCCTCGATCCCCAAAAAAAAGCAAAAAATCTATCTCCGTGAAAACTCCAACATTTCGACCGGCGGCGATGCCATTGACCTGACCGACACCATCCATACCTCCTACAGTAATCTCGCCCTAAAAGCAACCCAGGCCCTTGGCGCTACCATCTGCGGAGTAGACATGCTCATCCCCAATCACAAAAAACCTGGTCCCTATAACATCATTGAGCTCAATTATAATCCCCAGCTCTCAATGCACATTTATCCCACACAAGGCAAACCCCGCCCCGTCTGCGAGGC
>JAUILX010000158.1 GCA_030433395.1 Chlamydiia bacterium | reverse complement strand
CCCGTTTTAATAATTCCTTAAAAATGGGTCGCTGCATGGACATTTCCTTTTTTACTCAGTCTATTGAGTAATTTTACTCAATATATTGAGTAAAATCAAGATATTAATTTAAAACGCCTATTATCAAGTGTTTAAGATTTTTAATTAGATCGACCTACAGCTTTTAACAGACACTATCTTCAAGGCAATCACGCTGTTTTTGTGCTTAAAATGGGTTGAACTTGCATTGTGAGGACAAGTACGTTAACCTTGAGTGGTATGAATCAATTGATAGATGGACGAGCTGTTGCTGCTCAAGAGCGCGCAAAGCTTAAGGAAAAAATCTCTGCCTTGCCAGGGCGCAAGCCAGGTCTAGCCTTCATCCTGATTGGAAAAGATCCAGCATCCATTGCTTATGTTAGGATGAAAAAAAAGGGGTGTGAAGAAGTTGGCATACACTCCCACGTCCTAAAACTTTCGGATAAAATCACGGAGGGCGAGCTCCTTGCTGAAATCGATCACCTCAATGCTAAGCAAGATATCGATGGGATTTTGGTTCAACAGCCTTTGCCTAAGCAAATCACTACTGACGTTATTGTAGAAGCGATTGACCCAACAAAAGATGTCGACGGTTTTCATCCTCTTAATATGGGAAAACTTTTGCTTGGACACAGTGATGGTTTATTTCCATGCACGCCACTTGGAATCGTTCATTTACTTAAAACCTATAAAATCGAAACAGCTGGAAAGCATGTGGTGATCTGCGGGCGCAGCAACATCGTTGGTAAGCCCCTAGCCGCAATGCTCTGTCAAAAGCGAGCGGGAGGCAATGCGACAGTCACACTGGCTCATTCTCAGACAGAAAATTTTACAGCTCTTACCCAGAGCGCAGATATTCTTATAGCCGCGATGGGAAAAGCCAGCTTCATCACCGCAGACATGGTTAAACCTGGAGCTGTTGTGGTCGATGTGGGCGTTTCACGCACACAGAGCGGGCTTGTCGGAGATGTCGCATTTGATGAAGTCCGTAAAATAGCCTCATGGATTACCCCCATGCCAGGCGGCGTTGGGCCTATGACAATTGCAATGCTTCTTTCAAATACACTTAAAGGCTACTTATCATGAGATGGTTTTTTTGCATTCTTTTCTGCCTTTGCGCCTGTCAAAAAGCTCCAAGGGCTCCCTTGGCGCATTTTTCTGGATCGGCCTTTGATATCGGTTACCATATTCAACTTGGAGCAAAGCTCTCTGAAGAAGAAGAAAGCGATGTCGCCTCAGCCATTCAGTCTATTTTTACGCAAGTCCATGAAATTTTTAACCATTGGAACCCAGACTCTGAAGTTACAAGCCTAAATGCTCACCCGCAAATGAGTCCCTTCAAGCCCTCCGATCAACTCATGCAGCTCATTAAATTTTCATCCACACTCAATGTCATCACCCAAGGGCATTTTGATCCAGCAACAGGCCGCCTGATTGAAGCGCTCAAAGAAGAGACAGAGGGAGGAGATTACGGATGGGATCAGCTCAATATCGTCGATAAAGAGCTCATTAAGGCAAGCAATATTCATCTCGATTTTGATGGGGTTATTAAAGGGCATGCAGTTGATCTTTTAGTCACTAAACTTGCTAGCATGGGCTATGAAAATATCTATGTTGAATGGGGCGGTGAAATTCGAACAATCGGACAGCATCCAGCAAAACGCCCCTGGAGAGTACTTGTACGCGGTAGCAAGGATTTAAAGATCGAGCTTACCGAAGGAGCTCTTGCGACAAGTGGCACATACGAGCAGCGCTATGACGATAAAACTCACATCATCGATCCTAGAAGCGGTTTGGCGCTAAATGCTATGCATCCCATCACATCTGTAACCGTCAAAGCGCCTAGCTGTGCTTTAGCAGATGCCTTAGCAACAGCATTGATGGTTTTTGACACTCCCCAGCAAGCAACACTATTTGCTGAAAAGCTAAAGACCAGCTTGCCAGAAATTACCGTTTGGATCAATGCTGCAGAATATGAAGACAGTCATCTTTGATCTGGGCGGTGTGCTCATTGACTTTTGCCACAAACAAATGTGCAAGCAACTTGCCAGCGTCTGTGAAATGGAGCCCGAGCGCATCCACAAGGTATTCTTCACCGACACTCTTGGCGATCTCTATGAAAAAGGGCTTATTGACAGCCAGTATCTCTACCTCAAGCTCTGCCATGAAGCAAAAAAACCGCTTAATTTTAATGACGTCATGCACGCAGCCTCTGCAATATTTAAGCCAATTCCTCAAACCATTGCATTGCTTGAAGAATTAAAATCAAAAGGGGTACGCCTCCTTCTTCTTTCAAATACCTGCGAAGCTCACTTTCAATATGCAGAAAAAAACTACCCCTTCTTGAAAAAATTTGATGGGTTTTTACTCTCGTACAAAGTTGGAATGCGTAAGCCTGACCCAAAAATCTTCCGAATGGCTCTTTGTATGGCTAATAGCTCTGATTGTCTCTTTGTTGACGATGTAGCCAATCATACACAAGTTGCCATTGAGCACGGCCTCCCCTCTCATCACTATACAGGTCCAGAAAACCTTCGCAATGTCCTCAAAATGCGTCGCTTTTTGTAGAGTTCAGGTTAAACCCATAACTTAGGTTAACGCGAGTTGCGGATCAACTATCTATGAAATGGTGCATATTTTTGATGAAATTTCTAGAAAAATCTGCGCAGTGGATAGCCAACGCGCTATCCTCAAGCAGTTTTTCCTAGAAAGATCGCCAAA
>JAUILX010000157.1 GCA_030433395.1 Chlamydiia bacterium | reverse complement strand
AGCGATTTTGCATTTACACTCAAGTCATGATAGTAGAGAGTCACCTGCGATTTAAAGCGCGCTGCACATTTCACAAGCTCTGTAGACGGGCGCGTGTGAAGTCCGCGATCGTTAAGCACAATAAATGCATCTTGACTTTTTCGTTTACTTGGCATAATCTCCTCATGGCCGTCCGAGTCTAAGAAATAACCTAAATCTCTTTTCTCTTCAAGTTGAATTTTACAACTCAGCCTCAAGTTCATCCATCAGAGCGCCGAACCGATGAAGAAGAGCATCTACTGGAGCCGGAGTACACATGTCAACGCCTGCTCTTTTTAGCACTTCAACAGGATAGTCACTACCACCAGCCGAAAGGAATTCGAGATACCGTTTTGGCCCTTCTTTTAGCACTTGCTCGACAAGCGCAAAGGCTGCACTGATCCCTGTTGCATATTGATAGACGTAGAAGTTATAGTAAAAATGTGGCACGCGAGCAAATTCAATATCGAGCTCTTCATCATTAGCAAAGTCTGGCCCAAAGTATTTAACATTGAGCTCACGGTAGGTTTTTTTAAGAGTTGCAGGCGTAAGTGGAGCACCTTTTTCGGCAAGTTCATGAACCTGCTTTTCAAACTCTGCAAATAGAACCTGGCGAAAAAAAGTGGCTCTAATTCCATCCAGCTTTTGCAAAAGAAGAAAGATACGCTCTTTTTTGGTCTTAGTCTTTTGCAGCAAATGCCGAAATAAAAGTTCCTCATTAAAGGTTGAGGCAACTTCTGCCACAAAAATCGAATAGTGAGAGTCGTGGTATGCCTGGGATTGGTTACTAAAGTAAGTGTGCATGCTGTGCCCTGCTTCATGGGCTAAGGTCATCACATCGTTTAAAAAACCCTGGTAATTGAGAAGAATATAGGGGTAACTTTCATAACAACCACTTGAATAAGCACCCGATCGCTTGCGCGCATTTTCGTAAATATCAACCCAACGCTCTTGCTTCAGCCCACGTTTTAAAACCTCGCAATAACTAGGCCCCAAAGGCTCTACAGCTTCTAGAGTGAGATCAACAGCTGTCTCATAGTCAAATTTCATCTCGAGATCATCAGTTGCAGGTGCATAAAAATCATAAGCATGAAAAGAATCCAGCTTCATCAGTTTTTTGCGCAGCGACACAAAACGGTGCAACTGCTTGATATTTTGATGAGTAGCATTAATCAGTGCATCGTAGACAGCCGTATCAATGTTATGGGGAAAAAGCGCTGCTTGCAAACAAGAGGTGTAAGAGCGCGCTTTAGCGTTAAAAATATGAGCTTGCACTTTTCCATTTAATAGTTCGCAAAGAGTATTTTCAAAATTAAGAAATGTCCCTTGAAAAGCTTTATAAGCATTTTCGCGGAGTGTTCGATCTGGCGATCTGAGGTGCGCCTGAAAAAGACCATGTGAAAGTTTGTGAGTTTCACCCTTTCCATCTTTGACATCTGGAAATTTTAGATCAGCATTATTTAGAGCTCCAAAAGCCTTTTCAGAACATTCAAGACCCTTACCTGAAAGCGCTAAAAGCTCTTCTTCGCGAGCCGATAAAGTGTGCGGTTTTAAACGAACACATTTTTCAATCACCATTTTATAATCAGCAAGTTCTGGACACTGAAGTAGCTTTTCGAGTTTTTCAGCAGGCAGCGCAAGCAATTCAGGCTCAATCCATGAAGTCGCTTCACTGAATTGATATAGAAGAGCCGATATTCGATCATAAGCACTTTTATGATCCTCGTGCGAGATGTCCTCATCATGACGCAAATGAGCATAGGTATAAAGATTCATTAACTCTTTTTCAAGTTCATACGTGCTTTCAAATAATTTTTTAACTTTTACAGATCCATCGCCAAGCTTTCCTTTAAGCGCTTGAATATCTGAGCAAAATTTATTCTTAACGCCATCAAAAGCTGACTCCCAGTCTTTTAGGTCTTGGTAAAGAATTTTTAGATCCCAAGTATGTTCCTGATCGATAGCACTGCGTTCTTCTGTCATATTTTCACCCTTTAGCACTTTCTGTGCGATTCTGCTAATTTTACTTGCGCCTAAATGGCAACTCATGTACAATCTAGCTAAAGATATTAATTTTGGCAAGGAGTTCAAAATGACACAAACAGCAAAGAAAACAACTTTGAAACCACTTGGGAATCGCGTGATCGTACAGCGCCTTGAGCAAGAAGAAAAGCAAGGCGGCATCATTCTTCCCGATTCTGCAAAGAAGAAACAAGAAACAGCGAAAGTGATCGCCGTTGGCACAGGTAAAGATATGCCTGATGTTAAAGAGGGTGATCTCGTACTTATGGACAAATATGCCGGTCAAGAAGTGAGTGTTGACAATGTTGACTTCACAATCTTGCGTGGCGATGACATCATTGCAAAAATTATGGAGGCTTAAACACATGGCTAAAGATATTAAATTCAGAGAAGACGCTCGCCAAAAAATGCTAGTTGGTGTGCAAACACTTGCAAAAGCTGTCAAGGTCACACTTGGCCCTAAAGGGCGCAACGTCGTTCTAGATAAATCCTACGGCTCACCACACATCACAAAAGATGGAGTTAGCGTTGCAAAAGAGATCGAGCTTGAAGACAAGCACGAGAACATGGGCGCTCAAATGGTCAAAGAAGTTGCCGAAAGAACCAACAGCAAAGCTGGTGATGGCACTACAACAGCGACCGTTTTAGCAGAAGCTATTTATAGTGAAGGTCTACGACTAGTTACAGCTGGAACTAACCCGATGGAACTAAAAAAAGG
>JAUILX010000156.1 GCA_030433395.1 Chlamydiia bacterium | reverse complement strand
TCCAAAACCAATACCAACACTTAGCGCTCCTACAAGAACAGTAAAAGTCGATAGATCAATTCCTACTGCACTGAATGCTGCGATCAATCCCAAAACAGCAACCACGTAAAACCCCAGGCGGCTGAGTGCATAAATACCAGAATTTGAGACCATTTGGTGACGCTTGCCAAAGCGGCGGATTTGACCCTTGATAAGTTTTGCTAGTACATAGGTAAGAGCTAGAATGATCGAGAACTCGATTAGGGCACTTATCGAGATCTGCGTATCGCCAATACTAAATAATATCGAATGCATTGATCAGCCTCGTTGATTTTCGGTGTTCCTTCCTAATAACACTTTGTACCAAAGAGGGATCAACTTGTGCAAGCCCATACCGTGAATCGATTTCGGCTTTGATGTTTTGAATGAAAGCATCCTTGCATGGCAGGTGATCTTTTAGTCGGGCGAGAAAGTCAGCATGTTGCCTGTTTTGGCGATACGTAGGCCGTTTTTGTGGAAGCTTTAACAGACTCATACTCTCCTCTTGGTAGTCCCATAAAAAAGTGGTGTGATGAACCCATTTTGATTTTGTAATATACTGTGCATTGCCTCCACATTTCAAATTTCCGATCACATAATCGTTTTCAACTAGAGAAAATTCAGGATGGCAAATCACTGATTTATAAAGGGATTCACTCCACTTCATGATTGGTTCAGGAAAGGGTTTTACCAAATGTAAAGCGGCTTTACATAGTAGGGAAACAAAGACGGTGTCTTTGTCAACGACCACAGTTCCTCCACCGCTATAGCGTTTGATAACGGGAATATTTGCCAGCTTTACAGCATCTAGTTCTAGAAGCTCATTGGGCTTGCCAGCAATCCCCATAACAATGGCTGGATCTGCATTTTCGTTGATGATACACCAATTTCGATCGTCTAATCGGAGCAAGGCCTCTTCGATTTGAAGCTGCTTAAAAATCGGAAGCGATTTAAAGTGCAGGCAATGAAACATCAGTCTTGGATGATGTCTGCAACATCTTCAATTTTAACGACTTTGTATTTAAGGCCAGAGACTGTATTCAGTGTAAAAGTTAATAGCGTTCCACCTGGAAGCGCTGCAACTTTTGTAATGTCGCGAATGGTTGAGCCGTCTGACAGCTTAAAGGCAATTGCATTTTGAGAGGCATAAGTAGAGAGGTATTGAAAAGCATCAACCCAATCAGCTGCACGTGCGGATGGTTGTATCAAAAGCATATCTGGGCTATCTTGCTCTTTAGTGCTTTTAGTTGCTGCGGCCACTTTTTCTTCCATCATTTTTTTCTCAGCTGCTTTTGCAGGATTTGATTTTGGCATCTCACCAAAGGGTGCTATGCCGATGAGTGTTGTCATAATAAAATAGAGCTGTACTAACATGTTTTTTTCCTAATGTTTTAATGCCACCATTAATATAGAAATATCTGCTGGTGATACACCACTAATGCGTAGGGCTTGCCCGAGCGTGTGCGGTGTATGGACTTTAAGTTTTTCAAGGGCCTCATTGCGTAAACCTATCACACGAGAGTAATCAAAGCTATGTGGAATCATGACATTTTCGATTGCTGCGAGCTTTTTTGCTTCTTGTTCTTGGCGTTTGATGTAGCCTGCGAATTTTAATTGGATTTCGAGTTGCGAGTTGATTTCATCACCATGGTCAAAGACTGCTTTGGGCTCTTTTACCATCAATTGTTTATAAGTGATCTCTGGTCTGCAAAGCAACTGTGCTAACGATGTTGTTTTTCCGTTGATATCGCGATAAGTTTTTTGTAGCCTTTCAACTTCTTGCTCAATGAGCAGTCGCTTTTTTTCAAAACGGTTAAATTGATCATCTGTAATCAAGCCATACTTGTGACCGTAAGCTCTTAAGCGCAGATCAGCGTTGTCTTGTCGAAGCAGCAGACGGTATTCTGCACGTGACGTAAACATGCGATATGGCTCTGTTAGCTCTTTTGTGATGAGCTCATCGATCATGACTCCGATATAGCTTTCAGAGCGCTTTAAAACAAAAGGCTCTCTTCCTTGAATTTTGCAAGCGGCATTGATGCCTGCTATGATGCCTTGTGCAGCAGCTTCTTCGTAGCCAGTTGTTCCATTGATCTGGCCTGCTAAATAAAGTCCGCTTACAGTTTTTGTTTCTAGAGTTGTTTGTAATTGGCCGCTTGTGACGTAGTCATATTCAATAGCGTATGCAGGCCGCGTGATTTCTGCATTTTCAAGCCCCGGTACAGAGCGAATCAATTCGAGCTGTACATCAAATGGTAGCGACGTTGAAATTCCGTTTACATAAATCTCTTGTGTCGTTAGTCCTTCGGGCTCCAAAAAGAGCTGGTGACGTTCTTTATCTGTAAAGCGTGTGATTTTATCTTCGATAGAAGGGCAGTAACGAGGGCCGATTCCTTTAATGGCTCCAGAATGAAGCGGCGAGCGTTTGATGTTGTCTAAAACGATTTGCTTTGTCTTTTCATTAGTGTAGGCGATGTAGCAAGAGACTTGTTTCATCGGACGGCTTTTTTCATCGTGTGAAAAATAGACGCCCTCATCACCAGGTTGTTCTTCCATTTGAGAAAAGTCAACGCTTCTTGCGTGGATGCGAGGTGGTGTGCCCGTTTTTAAACGCTTCAATGTAAAGCCAAGATTTTCTAGATCTTTGGATAGACCAACAGATGGCTTGTCGCCGGCTCGGCCCCCACTATAATTGATATCTCCAATGTGGATCAAACCTCGCATGAATGTTCCAGCGGATAAGATCACTGCTTT
>JAUILX010000012.1 GCA_030433395.1 Chlamydiia bacterium | reverse complement strand
CAAGCATGAGCATGAATATCAACAACAATGTAATCGATAATCCCACCCTGGATGGTTTTGATATTTTAGTAGAAAATTCAGCAACCTTCAACGGAACTTTTGACGGTAATGCAGTCACGGGTGCTGGCTCACATGGTTTTGATATTGAAGTAGAAAATAATTCTGTAAATGCTTTTATTCTCACAAACAATACAATCGATGGGTCAAGCAACGACGGCATCGATATTTTAGCTGAAAACAATGCCGTTTTTGCTGCAACAATTCGAGGTAATACAATCACGAACACCTCTGTTATAGGTGTCGATCTTGAATCAGAAAATAACACCGGTTTTAACATTACTTTTGAAGATAATATAATTGATACGACTGGTAATAACGGGATTGAGCTGCGTTGTGAGACGACATCAAGCACTATTGCAGCGTTCAGAGGTAATACTATTCAGAATACGGGCGCTGATGCATTTGAAATCGATCTAGTAGGTAGTTCGGCTATTACAGCTACAATCGAAAATAATATCATCCGTAATAATACAGGTGACGGATTTGATATCTTAGGTACGAATAACGCTGTGAATGCAACGGTAGTATTGAGAAACAATATCATTGAAAATAATAGCGCTCGAGGCGTGTTTATTACAGGTGCTCAGAATCGTATTTATAATGTCATTATTGAAGATAATCAGATCAATAATAACGGCAATGACGGTATCTTCGTGCGCACTCTGAACACTTCGACGTATGCGTGTGCAATCAATGATAACACATGCAACGGAAATGGTGGCCCCGGTGTTGAGGTTCGCGCCCAGGACACAGCATCGATGTGCTTACAGCTTTTAGATAATGTTTCTGGCACTGGTTATTTTCTCGACCACGCAGGTGCAGCAGTCTATAACGTTGAGTCTCCGGATGGAACAATTCCAGGCGTGATAGGAGCCAATACTGGCGCTCCATTTACCGTAGATGCAGCAGTCGTTCCCGTTGCCATCGGTACTTGCGGATTTCCACCTCCTTAAAAAAAGATTGCACAAACCAGCTTAAGCACGGTACTATGCCCACTTTATGAAGAGTATAGTTAAGGTAGCGCTTGCGCTGAGTTTTTTTTCCACTTTATGTGTGGCATCGAATGTTGCTATTCCAGGCCGTTTGATCATTAAGCACTTTGAGGCTGACGGTATTGGTTTCAATGGCGGCTACTCAACAGTAGAAGCAATGATGGCCGTGCCAACCTCTAACCGCCATATCCCATTTGCTGATCTACGCTATCACGTCTTTAATCGCGGACGTTCAGCTCTTAATGGGGGTCTTGGATACCGTTATAACATCGCTGGTTCTGGGTTGTTATTTGGGATGAACGCCTACTATGATGCTAGATGGACAACGGGACAGACGTTTAGCCAGTTTGGTGGTGGACTTGAGCTGCTCTCACGCTTTATAGACTTTCGCTTTAATGGATATTTTCCAGTGAAGCGCTCTTATGAAATACTCAGCAACAAATTTTTGGGATTCACCGGAAACAATATCATCGTCAAAGAACGAAAGCGTTTGGCTTTAACAGGCGGAAATGGTGAAGCGGGCTTTTATTTTGCCCATTTAGGTGACCTTAAAATGTATTTGGCAGGTGGCGCCTATTACTTTAAAAGGCAGCAGTGCGATACCAATTGGGGGAAACGCGGGCGATTGCGTTTCAGCTGGCGCGATAATATTTGGGCTGAATTTGCAATGCAAAAAGATGATCTATATAAAACCAACTACCAAGGGCAAGTCTCATTTCAAATTCCTTTTTGGAAAAAACCACGCAATCACACCTGGAGCTATTTTCCAAATTTTGAAGCCATGATGATTCAGCCTCCTGTACGAGATGAAATTCTTGTCCTCTGTGATGTAAATATTTTTAAACCAGCACGTGGGCCTGATGGAAATATCATTGAGGTTTTCTTTGTTGATAATACATCGAATAGTGACGGCACTTTCGAAAGCCCATTTCCCACATTACTACAAGCACAAAATGCATCTGGTCCAGGAAACTTTATTTATGTCTATCCAGGAGATGGAACGACAATGGGGATGGATGCTGGTATTGCCTTGCAGCAAGATCAGCGCTTTTTTGGGACAGGCTTTGAGCAGATCATCCGCACAAGTAGTGGAATTTTACCAATACCTGCTCTGACAAGCGGCACTCCTACAATCACTAACTTAGCAGGTTCTGCAATCACACTTTCTGCAAATAACGTTGTTCGGGGCTTTAATATTGCATCACCAACAATGCGCGGTATTGTAGGCACAAATCCAGCAACTGCTATTATAGACCATGTCACGATCACAGGCGCTATGACAAATGGAGTAGAGCTATCGACAACGGGAGGAAACTCTTCTCAGCTATCTCTTACAAACTCATCGATCAGTGCAAGTGGCATGAATGGGGCGCAATTAACAGCAAGCTCTAGCTCAACGCTCGATGCAAGTGTAACGAGCAACGTCTTTAACAGTAATACCGGCAATGGATTTGCCTACACTAACGCAAGCTCTGCTAAAGGAACCGTAACTTTTACCAATAATACGCTATCAGGTAATACCACAGATGGTGTTGATTTTGTCGGAGGAGGCGAAAATCTCACAGCAACGATTAGCAATAATACAATTAATAACAGCGGAATGAGCGCCATTGATGTCACAAGCTCTGCAACTGCTATTGTCAACGCCACAATCAATAATAACATCATCAATACAGCAGCTGTCGGTATTGATATTGTCTCAAATACCTCAACAACAATAACAGCATCGCTTGACAGTAACACTGTATCTATGACTTCTTCCAATGCTATTATTTTTGATAATTCCTTAGGTGGAACGGCAAACGTAACTGCGACCAATAACACGATCAGTAGTAATGCTGGGAGAGGATTTTATCTACTCAGTGGCAGCAGTGGTGTTTTAACGCCTACTATTAATGACAATACAATCAATAGAATAAATGCATTTTCTCTAGCAGCTAACAGCACAATCAATATAAGCAGTTTTGCTAATAATGTAATAAATGCTACAGGCGGAAGCGGGATTTTTATTGATGGGTCTGGCAGTGGAGCCACGCTTACCGGAACTTTTTCTGGAAACACCATTACCGGATCAGATTTAGTAGTGCAAGTTGGTGGTTCAGACTCTAGAAATTATACACTGACATTTTCTAATAATACTCTTCAATCAACAGCAAATACCAATTTTGTAGCAATAGCTTCCGATACTGCCATTTATAACTTAACCCTCACTGGCAACATGATTACAAATAGTGCGTTTAGTGGGTTTAGGATTGTTGGAGATGACACCTCTTCTGTGACGCTGAGCGCATCTGGAAATACCGTTAGCAATGGGAATATAGCCTTTGAGTTCGAAGGTAACCAAACAGGTGGCGTAGGCAATACAGTCACTATTACAAACAACACATTTTCCAACAACACGGGTCGTGGGATCGCTGTCTTGACTACGAATGCATCAACCAATACGTTTACGGTGACAAACAATACCTTAACGAGTAACTCCACTGAAATTAAAACAGAAGACACCTCTTCTGCATGCTTAACCTTTACAGGTAACACTTCAAATAACAATGATTACTCGATTATAGAAGTGGCGCCATCAACGCTCAATGTTGTAAGCTCGAGTGGAGATGCATCAGCGGTGCAAAGTGCAAACACCGGCTCAGGTGCTAACCCAATTACGTTTACTGGGGTTAATTTTACTGCGTCATGTCCGTGAGTAAATGAGCTTTTATGGCAGTGTTGTTGGTTTCTGTGCCTTTGATGAGTGCATAATTCCAAAAAGAATCATGAGAATTCATTTCAACAATATAGACTTTATCACCGATAGAAAAAGAGCTTTTTTCAAATAAGACTTCAAAACAAGAGTCATCAGATAGTAGGACTTGAGTGTAGCCCCAATGGTCTGAGGGTTTTAGCTCTGTAACATAAGTAGCGTTGGGGCCGTGATCGACTAGCATAGCTTTAACAGATTCATTAAGCGTTGTATTTGTTATGATGAACGAATGGTCCCATTTGCAGCAGAAGATCTTTCTACTTGTTATAGTTAGGTTGTCGGTAGACACCCAGTGAAAACACCTTGACTGATCATCTGGGTGGACTTTCCATTGAGAGCCGTTTGTGAAAAACAGAACACAATCTCCTTGATACTTACCTGGACCATAATAATGTCCTTGCCGTTGAACAGCATGTTTAATGTCTGGATATGTCGTTGTTTCGCTTGCAAGCAGGAATGAGCTAGCAGCAACAAGGGCAAAAGTAAATTTATGCATGAGATAAGTCCTAATATTCGTTGATTTGGGAGTAGCCAGCGTTTACAATTCTAGCAAAAGACCATTCGGCTTCAGCTTCGCGACCTTTGATCAAAACAAAATCTCTAGCTTTGCCATAAGTGCCTTGAGAGCCTACATAAATGCGCTCACCTGTAGTAAACGAGAGTTTTCTGGGTACTACCCACTCAGTTGAATCGCTTAAGGTGATTTGCTGACTGATTGTGCTAACAGCTTCTACCTTGGCAACTTTTTTAGGATTCATAGCATGAGCAACTAGCATCACTCTTGCAGTTTCGTTCAATGCGCGATTATAAATCAGAAATTGATGTTTAGGTTTGCACCAGAGGCACCAATCCGTGCGTGCTCGAATATTAACAGGCTGATTTATTCTCCAAGAGGAGCATTTGCCAAGATCACCAGGGTGGATTTTCCATTGCGAGCTATCGCTAAGTATGTAGATAGTATCGCCAGCAAAATCGCCATTTTTATCGCCATGATAGACAGCAACATCGGCTATGCTTTGCAAAGCATCCGGATAAAGCTTTTCAAAGTGGGCAAAGGCGCTAAGTGATGATGCAAAGGCCAGCAATGTAATTACAACAAACTTTTTCATAAGTGATCTCCCTATCTATGTTTACCCAGTAAGATACACGCTCAAAGGCTTTTTAGCAAATCCTTTTTGCTAAGTTGAGCTACCAAAGAAAGCCATTAGCATAAACTCACTGCAGCACAAGAAGCGCTGCAGGAGAAGCACATGAGCGTATTGGCAATTCATTCTAGCGAAAGCTTCAACACAAAGCAGCAACAAATAAAGTTACCACAAGAATTGTGGTATGAAGTTGCAAAGAACATAGAAGATGATCGAGATTTGGCCAGTTTTGCGTCCTCGTGCAGGGAATTCAGAGCTGTTGTTGATTCAAATCAGAACCTTCACTTAAGGCGTGTTGGCGTATACGATAAGGCTCTTGGAAAAGCCAATTGGGCACATCTAGGAGGCGTTGGAGAAGAGCCGCCCTTGCCTGCAAACATAGAAAAACTATCCTAGCCGAAATTGACCGCCCTGATGTTCATTATATATGGGTAATTGTAGCCATAACAATGGCTAAAGTCAAGTGTATAAATTCTACGCCGTTTTGATTTGATCGATGTCTTTTTGTGTGACGCCTTTTACTGAAAGAAGCTCTTCATCGGATGCAGCTTTGATGTTTTTAAGGCTTCCAAAATGCTCTAGGAGGCGCTTTTTCTTGATTGGTCCGATGCCTGGAATGGTATCGAGTGCACTTTTTGTGATTTTTTTGCCACGTTTTTTTCGGTGGTGGCCGATGGCTAATCGGTGAGCTTCATCGCGAATGCACTGCAAAAAGAAGAGGGCAGGTGAATGCTTTGGCAGGGTCAGTGCTGTTTTTCTCGATGGCATGTAAACGCGCTCTTGTGTGAGTCCTTTTGTGTGCAAGGATGCTTCTTTGACAACGGATATTACATCGCAGGAGGCAATTTCTAGTTCAGTTAAAACGCTAATGGCTACATTTAACTGCCCTTTGCCGCCGTCGATGATAATTAGATCGGGCAAGTCGTCCTCATCTTTTGCGCGTGCTAAGCGCCTTCTTAGGGCTTCTCTTAGTGCGCCGTAGTCGTCACTTTTGTGAACGGTTTTAATGTCGTAAAAGCGTGTACGCTTCTTGTCGTAAGCACCATCGGTAAAGGCGGCCATTGCTGCAACAATATCGGTTCCTGAAATGCTTGATGTATCAAAGCACTCAATGCGCAGAGGCGCATGGTCAAGCCCAAGCACATCTTGCAAATCAAGTAGGCGCTGTTCTTTAAGCTCTTGCTGCTGTTTTTCGCGAGTGAACTGGCTTTTGGCATTTTTTTCTGCCATTTCTAGTAGGGCTTTTTTCTTGCCCCGTTTTGGACAAAGGAACTGTGGTTTTTCGCGATGCCATTCAGCTAAGATTTCAGAAACAATGGGACTGATCTCGACTGGCAATAGAATCTCTTGGGGAATATCGGGCGCTGCTCGATAGTGCTGTAGAATAAAGCTTTCCCAAAGCTCGGTGTTATCTGAGGCAATATGGTCGAAATGGTAATGCTCAGAGCCAATCAGCCTGCCTTCACGAAAAATGAGTTGCACTAACACAATGGCTTCACCTTCACGATATAAGTTCCAAGCGTCGGAATCAGGCGCTGCTTGCTGTACAATGCTCTGGTGTGTTTCCATCACTTTTTCAACCATTTTCATTTTAGTCAAAAGCGCGCCAGCTCGCTCGTATTCTAAATTTTCAGATGCCTCTTGCATAGTTTTTTTAAGGTCATTGAAGACGTCTTGATTGCGTCCACGCAAAAATTGAATGGCTCCTTTTACGTGCTCTGCATACTCTTCTTTGCTGCATTTGCGCACACATGGGGCGCAGCATCGCTTGATTCCATAAAGTAGACAGGGGCGCGTTCGACTTTTTAGCTCATGATCTGAACATTGCCTAAGGGGAAAGACTTTGCTTAGCACATCAAAGGTTTGCCTTGCTGCATAGGCGCTCATATAAGGGCCAAAATAAAGCCCATCTTTTTTGGGTTTGCCGCGATAGCGCACTAGTTTTACCATCGGCCACTGGTGCTTATGATTGATCATGAGGCTGATGTAGGTTTTATCATCTTTTAGAAGAACGTTGTATTTTGGCTTGTGGCGCTTAATGAGGGTGTTTTCTAAAAGTAGCGCTTCTTTTTCATTAAACACAACGATGGTATCAATGCTAGAAATTTGCTTGACTAAGTAGGGGATCATCTCTCGTTCGTCGCGAGCTTTTGCAAAGTACTGTTTAACGCGAGTCTGCAAGTTTTTGGCCTTGCCCACGTAAAGTACTTTGTGCTTGGCATCTTTCATGATGTAGACGCCAGGCTCTTTGGGGAATTTCTTTAACTCGGTTGTATCAAATGCACTCATATTGAAGCTTGCCAGTCGCAGAGCTTTTGAAGGGCCTGCATCGGCGTGAGTTGGTTTGTATTTAGCGCTTTTAACTCCTCAAGAATGGGATCGATTTTAGGTGTTTCAGGGGGTGTTTCAAATAGTGAGAGTTGTGCGCTTTGTTTTTTTTGGCGTTTGCCATTTTCTAGCTCTGAGAGCATCTGGCGAGCTTTTTCAATTGCAGGTGCGGGCAGGCCGGCAAGCCTTGCAACATGGATGCCATAACTTTTGTCTGTGTCCCCGCGCTTGATTTTATGCAAAAATGTGATCTTATCTGCAGCTTCGTGCACGGCAACGTTGTAGTTGACAGCCCCTGGAATTTTTTCTTCCATGGCTGTGAGCTCAAAGTAGTGGGTTGCAAAAAGTGTTTTGGCTCTTTTTGTTTTTTGAGTCAGAAGGTACTCGGCAACGGCCCAGGCTATTGCCACACCGTCATAGGTGCTGGTGCCGCGGCCGATCTCATCGAGAATCACAAGGGACCGGGGAGTCGCATTGCGCAAAATGTTTGCGGTCTCACTCATTTCGACCATGAATGTTGATTGTCCACGTTTAAGGTCATCAGAGGCGCCGATGCGTGAAAAAACTTTGTCGATGATGCCGATATGGGCCTTGGCTGCAGGCACAGGCGCACCGATTTGTGCCATGATGGCAATAATGGCAACTTGCCGTATGTAGGTCGATTTGCCGGCCATGTTTGGGCCTGTGATCAGAAAGAGACGCTGATCGTGATCTAGGTGAGTGTCGTTTGGGATGAAGGTATGCGCGCATAGTGCCTGTTCAATCACAGGATGGCGTCCCTTTTCGATATGGAGAATATCGCTTGAATCAACAGTAGGAAAATTCATATTGGTTTTTAGCTGCGCAAAAGAGAGCAAACAGTCTAGCTGGGCAATGCTGCGCGCCGCTATTAAAATAGCTTTGCGAGCTTGCAGTGCGCTCTCTTTGATTTGGTTGTATAGGGTTGCTTCTAGAGCTGCTATTTTTTCCTCAGCTCCAAGGATTTTATCTTCGTATTCTTTGAGCTCTGGTGAAATAAAGCGCTCTGTATTGACTAAGGTTTGTCTTTTGTGAAAGGTCTCGGGCATCCTTTGGCTTTGGCCCCGTGACACTTCTATTGAATAGCCAAAGGCTTTATTGAATGTGACGCGTAGGGTTTTGATTCCGAGCTGATCGCGCAGCTTATTTTGGTATTGAGCGAGGAAATTTTGTGAGTTTTGTTTTAGGTTTAGTAAATCGTCGAGCTCTTGGGAAAATCCAGACCTTATGACGCCGCCATCTGAGAGTCTGAGAGGCGGGCGCTCAGTAATGGAGTGCTTAATGAGTGAGCATAGGGGATTTAAGTCAGGCCAGGGTAGTGATTTTAGTGAGGGAGCTTGCATCTGTGAGAGATGCGTTTGTATAGCAGGGATGACTTCTAGTGAGGTGCGTAAGGCGAGTAGATCGCGGGGAGATCCGTAACCTGATCCAAGGCGTGTGACGATACGCTCGAGATCCCGTACATTTTTTAATCCGTCAAAGATTGTTAATTCTTTAGCAGCTAGCTGGCGCGCTTGAATTTGATCTGGTTTTAGCAATGGGTGGGTCAACCAATTGCGCATCATCCGTGCGCCCATTGGCGTGCAGGTGCGGTCGATGAAAGGAAGCAGCGAAGAGATGAGTTCAAGTCCTGTTTGTGTGGTCTTATCAATTGACATGTAATCGTTTAAAGAGCGCGGCTGAATTGTTTCAATGTGTTCGATTGATAGGGAGAGATGATCGCGCAGATAATTGAGCAGACCTCCGGCAGCATTGATTGAAGCGCACAACCCTTTTAAACCAAAGCCGTCAAGTGATTGTACTTTAAAATGATCAGTTAAAAAATTGTAGGCGCTTTGGTGATCGAATAAATAGGGCTCTTTTAGCGTGATCCGTGTTTTGAAATTGTCATAGAGCTCGTCTAGAAGCTGTTGTTTATTTTCAATGGCTTTCCCATAAGATAAAAGCTCTTTTGGTTGGCAGCGGAAAAGCTCACTTTCAAGGGCACCAATAGAATCGAGCTCGGTCACGCTTAACTCGCCAGTGCTATGATCGAGCAATGCTAAGCCAATGGTTGTGTTGACTTGAGAAATACAAGCGAAGTGGTTGGGTGTTTTGCTGTTGACAAGATTTTCGCTTAACGTTGTCCCAAGGGAGATGGTGCGCACAATTTTGCGCTGGACTAAACCTTTACTTTGTTTGGGATCGCTTGTTTGCTCTGCGATAGCTATTAAGTAACCCTTAGTGACCATTTTTTCAATGTGCCCTTCTGCTGCGTGGTAAGGAATTCCACTCATAGGAATGCCCTGGCGCTGTGTGAGTGTGAGATCAAGCTCTTTTGAAAGGATTTCAGCATCTTCGTGAAAGGCTTCATAAAAATCGCCTAGGCGAAAAAGTAAAACAGCATCAGGCTGAGTTTTTTTGCAGTTGTGCCACTGCTGCATCATCGGAGTCATTTTTTCTTAAAAAACCTCTTCCAGCTAGGAGATTGTTGGCTTTGCTCATCGCCTTTTCCTAAAAAGGCAAGCAGGTCCTTGGCCTCATCAATACCACGATCAATTTGAGTGATTACGCCCTCGCACCACCGGCGTGTTTCAGCAATATCATCTTGGAGCTGCTCTAAGCGTTTTAAAATATCCTCAGGACTTTTTTCCATTGAATCAATTTGAAAAAGACGGCCAGATGTTTTTTGCAACTTGCAATCTTCGAGCATCAGGCGGAGCTCAGATATATCGATTAATAAAGGCAAAAAAGTTTTTTTAAACAATTCACGAAGGGAACTTTGTGTGCTAGCGGTAATGATTTTTTTCTCAGTGGGTTTTTGCTCTGACGATTCTTTCAAAGAGCTTTTCGCTAAATTAACAAGTTTTTCTTTTGCCTTTTCCATGCAATCAACCATAGCGCAACAACTAATTATTGGCTATAATCCGAGATATGGCGCTATTTACTAAAGATACACTTGAATCTCTTCGCGAGCGCATCGATTTAATCTCGGTGCTCGAGCCTCATCTGGACCTTAAACGGTCGGGCGCTTCTTACAAAGCATGCTGTCCATTCCACGAGGAGAAGTCTCCATCTTTTATCGTTAAACGCGGCGACAGCCATTATCACTGCTTTGGTTGTGGCGCTCATGGAGATGCCATTGCGTTTTTGATGAACCATCTAAAGCTCAGTTTTGAAGATAGTGTTGAGCAACTTGCTGAGCGCTTCGGAGTTCACCTGCAAAAAAGCGAAACAGAAGAGCCTCAGGGGCCGAGCAAAAAACTCCTTAAGGAAGCTAATGAAGAAGCGTGTGCTTTTTTCCATGCTTATCTTTTGCAAACAGAAGAAGGTCACCAGGCTCTTGATTATCTCTATCGACGCGGGCTAGATCTTGATTTTATTCGAGCTTTCCGCATTGGGTATGCGCCAAGGGAGTCAAAGCTTTTTACAAAGGCGCTTGCGAAACAGCGCGCTATTCTCGAAGAAGCAGGACTGGTTCAACGAGGTGAGTCCCGCCCCTTTTTTCAACAGCGAGTGATGTTTCCTATTCTTGATGCCGCCGGGTCAGTTATTGGCTTTTCAGGGCGCAAAATTAGCGAAGATACCTATGGACCAAAATATAAGAATACAGCTGAAACCCCCCTGTTTAAAAAATCAAAAATCTTGTTTGGTTTGCATCAATCGCGCAAGCGAATTGCAAAAGAGAAGCGAGCCATTATTTGTGAAGGACAAATCGATGCTTTAAGGCTCATTCAGGAAGGATTTAACTTTGCCGTTGCGGGTCAGGGGACAGCTTTTGGTCAAGAGCAAGCTCAAGAGCTTATTAAGCTTGGCGTTAACCATGCGATTTTAGCTCTTGATGGTGATGATGCGGGGCGTGATGCTGCAGTCAAAATTGGCCACTTCTTTCAAAAAGAAGGCGTTGATGTTTCAGTTACTATTTTACCCAATGGCTCTGATCCAGACACTTTTTTGCGCACAGAAGGTCCTCCTGCTTTTTCAAAACTCATCGATGAATCAAAAGATTACCTTTCCTATCTTGTCGATTACTACAGTCAGGGCCAAGATCTTTCACGGCCTGCCGTTAAAACTGACATTGTTCAAATGATCTCCAGGCGCATTCTTGATTGGAACCACCCCTTGATGGTACACGAGAGTTTGCGCAAGCTCGCTCGTCTTACCCAAGTGCCAGAATCAACCATAGAAGCAGAAAAATATCGCCCAGCCGATGTGATTGTCAAGCGGGTTGGTACACTTTCTCAAACACATGTCGATCCCGACCGTATTTTAGAAACTGACCTTTTGCGTTGGCTGCTTGCCGTTGGCCAAAACCGGCCCGATATGGTCGAGTTGATTTGCTACAACATTAAACGCGAACATTTTCAAACACCGGTATGTCGCGATCTCTTTGTTCATATCATTGAGCAATTCGAAAAAGGGAAATCTTGCGATCTACTAGAACTTTCCATCTCCATTGATAATACTGAAGAGCAATTTTTCTTATCCGAAGTATTGCAAAAACGGATCAACCGCGAGCGCGCAAGATCAGGAATTGAAGAAACCATCAAACGTATTTTAGAGCGCCACTGGCTTACAAAACGCGAAGAGATCAAATCCAAAATTCACAGTGGGACTTGTACTGAAGAAGAAATTCTAGAGCTAGCTAAGCAGTTCGATGAACTTAAATCTCATCCACCAAAAGTGAGTATTCCAGCGTGAACACTATTTTCTATGATGATCAGTGTCCCTTTTGCCAGAAATGGAAAGCTCGTATAGAGCGCTTGGACAAAAAGCGTACCTTCAGGTTCGAGCCTTTTGAGGTAAAAGCTGATTCTATAGTGCTCATTGAAGAAAATGGAAAAAAATGGCTACGTATGAAAGCTGTGTTGCGCATTTTCTGGCTAATGGGGTGGTATGTTCCAGGTTGCTTTTACGTCTTGCCGAGTTTTTTAATTGACCCTGTATATAATTTTATTGCTAAAAGACGATTGCTTTGATATAAAAAAATCATGATAAAATACGTGACTTTGTTGCTTGGAGCGACCACTCTTTTTTCTAGTGAAGCTGTTTTAAAACATCGTGAACACAACGGTGTTGGTTATGATACAGGATACACAACGCTTTCAACATTTCTATTGCCTGATCAAGACAGACCAATTTACCCCATGTTTGATGGTCGCGTTCATGTTTTTGATGACGGAAAGTTTGCTGCCAATATTGGTGGCGGTATGCGCATGCCTTTTGGAAATCCTGATTGGGCCTTAGGGGCAAACTTCTTTTACGATTATCGAGATGATGGCGCTTTTCAGGTGAATCAATTAGGGCCAGGTTTAGAGCTTTTAAACCGCTTTCTTGATTTCCGCCTTAATGGATATATTCCTTTAAAATCCACAAAGTTTAAGTCTAATAATACGACATTTCTACGTTTCCAAGGTCATCAGGCCATTGTCAAAAACTCGCTGCGGGCAGCGCTACCCTGTGTTGAAGGGGAGATTGGTTCACGCTATGTAAACACAAACGTGCCCCTTGAGGTTTACGGCTCACTCGGCTCTTACTACTTATTTTCAAATAAAGTTGATCGCACCGACTTTGGAAGAGCTTGGGGTGGCACTGCAAGTGCAACGCTTGAGATCATAGATCGCTTTTTTGCGGGAATTGACCTCACCTATGATCGCATCTTTCGTTGGACAGTCCAAGGAGTGGCAGGCATCAACCTTTTACCAAAACCTAAGCAAATTCCCAAATTTCTATCTCAGCCCATCATGCGTAACGAGATCATCCCAATTCAAAAGCGCAAGCAGAGAGCTCCTCTAATCAACCCAGCAACACATGAGCCATTTAAATTTGTTTTTGTCAACAACCAATCAGGCTCAAACGGCACATTTGAAGATCCCTTCCCAACACTTTTAGAAGCGCAAGCAGCATCCAGTCCACGGGATATCATTTATATGTACCCAGGAGATGGCACAACAACAGGCTATGACGCTGGCTATAACATGAGAGCATGGCAAGTCTTACAAGGGTCAGGAACCGATCTGCCGCTTGCTGGAGCTGTTATTCCTGCACAAACGCCTGGACAAATGCCGATCATGACTAATCTGGCAGGGAACGGAATCACGCTAGAAGACTTTAATATCATTCGCGGTATTCATGTTAATGGTGCTACAACAAATAACATCACAGATGGTGGCGTAGCAGGAAGTTATCTTATTGAGCATTGCCGAATCGCAGATAGCCAACTATTTGCAATTGATGGTACAGCTGCGCTTGGAACGATTTTTGATTTGACTGGATCAAAGATCGTTAGAAGTAATGAATTTTATGGAAATGGTATTGCAGGTGGAGGGGAAGATTCTGATGTTGTGATTTTAGCAGCTCCCAATAGCATTGTACGTGTCCAAGATAACTATATGGATGGTCAAGGGGTTACAACTTCGGCTGTTTTAAGTGTTGTTCTAGACAATGTAGATATGCGCGTTGAGCGCAACTACTCAACTAGAATGATCAATTCTGACGCTGCTATTCAACGCTTTAATCAAGGCGATAATGCCTTTATTCTTGTTTCACAAAATCAGTTTGTAAGTAACTGTAGCTCAGGTCTTATATTTTTCCCGCTTATTCCCATCAGTCTAATTAATGGCCCAGGTGAGTTGCATATTGAGGAAAATCTCTTTAATAATCACACAGGTACAAGCATGACTGTTCAGGTTGATACAGCCACTGAAGTGACATGTTCTTTAAACCAAATACTAAATATAAACCTGGATAACGTACGGTTTAACTTAACTCCTTCAGCATCCCAAATTTGCCTCACCCTTGAAAATAACACAAATCCTGGTAGCTATACATTTTTAAACCAAACAGGTGATTCAGCAAAGTTTCAGGTTCAAGCGCCAAATGCTAGCTTATCAGGCTTGCAGACTCAAAATACAGGGACATTTGTCGTTACGCCAGCTGGGACAACAACTTTTGTTCAGCCTGGCACTATTTGTCCACAGTAGACGCTTTGGTTAACATGCTGCAAGCATTTTTGTAATTTAGAACTTCGATATCATGAATCGGTTGCTCTATTTCTCCGGCATAAACAAGAAAGCCCTGTTTAAATCGATCCTGAGCAAGCTTTTTAAAAAATTCAATATTTTTGAAAAAGCTCGAGTGAAAAGTCTGAGCGGCTTTAACTTCCATTGGATACAGATCACGTCCATATTTGTAAATAAAATCGATCTCATGTCCGTGAGCATCTCTAAAGAAATAAAGGTCAGGATCTTTAGCTTGGTTTGCTTGTGTTTTAAGCAGCTCAAGAAAAACTAGGTTTTCGACTAAATTGCCTCTCAAAGGGTCCCGAGCAAGTTGCGAAGTGTTGTGGATTCCTAGTAAATAACAGGCAAGGCCTACATCTGAAAAATAGAGCTTTGGAGCTTTGATAGAGCGCTTCCCAAAATTTTCGTAGTAAGGCTGCAATCGAATCAAGATAAAAGAGGCCTCTAGTATTGAAATCCAGTGCTGAATCGTTTTTGCTGAAATACCGACATCACTAGCTAGAGAGTTCAAGTTGAGCAGTTGCCCAATCCTACCTGCACAAAGCCGCAAGAAATTTTGGAATTGGCTCAAATCTTTGACTGCCGTTAGTTTTCTTAAATCACGTTCAAGGTAGGTTTGAATATAGTCTTTGTAAACCTGTGATGGGTTTAGCTGTTTTGCAAATAATCGCGGATAGCCCCCAGTATAAATAGCCTCATCTAAAGTTAGTTGAATGTTGGCATTTTGCAGCTCACTTAGGCTCATGGGATACAAATTAAAAAGAGCTACTCTTCCAGCAAGCGATTGCACCACCGCTTGGTGAACTTCAAGCTGCTCAGAGCCAGTTAAAATAAACATACCTACTGGGTCTTTTTTATCAACAATTACCTGTATGTAAGAAAGCAAATCGGGCGCATGCTGTATTTCATCGATAATGGCTCCGTCAGGGAGTTGGTTTAAGAACTTCTTAGGGTCTCTGAGCGCAAACTCACGCTGATCAATATCTTCTAAATTAACATAAGGCTTATTGCTAAAGACCTGTTTTACAAGGGTTGTTTTTCCAGCCTGGCGTGGTCCTGTAATGGTGACAACAGGAAGGGCCCTAGCA
>JAUILX010000011.1 GCA_030433395.1 Chlamydiia bacterium | reverse complement strand
CGGTGCAAACGATCAAGACAATCAGCCGGTTAAAAACTTTTTCCCTTCAATGCCCTTTACTCCTAAAGAGTACAAAGAATTCATGAGCAACACGTTTAAATTTTTGTCCCAAATCGTCAAACACGACATGCAACGGATGAAAAAGCAAATGGAAAAAATGAAGCGCATGGAAACCTAACTACATGCCATAATTGCACTAACAAAGGGGGTTGCTCCTTTTTTTGAGGATCCTTTATGAGCCAGTTTTTTATATTGGAGAGCTTAGCTACTCCGCGTTATGGGAGCAACCCCCTTTGTTAGCGCAATTATGGCATGTTAACTAGCAGCCCCTTGACTAAAAAAATAATTTATTATTATAGTTAAGTTATGACAGGTTCTATTCCACCGACAGGCGGACCGCCGCCCCCTAATCCCAATGACAGCCCACCTGATAACCCAGATGCCGGCATGCCCCCTTCTGAATACACAAATACATATGAAAATTTGATCAATAATCCGGCAGCTGAGCAAGCCTTGGATAAAAGCATCAAAGATGCTGGCAGTCAGCAGCGCGCTAGCATGAAAAACCAAGCAGCCGAAAATAAGCAGATTGAAGAAGACAGCTAAACTGTGCTATAATAGAACGCATGGATTCAACAGAAACCTTTACAATACTAAATGAAGAAAATACGCGTCTTGATCGGCTTTTAGCTGAACGCTTTTCCAAATCACGCAGCTACTTTCAACACCTCATTGCCCAAAATTGCGTGCTCGTCAACGGCTCCCCTGTCAAAAAAAGAGTTATCCCAAACAACGGCGATGAAATTGAAGTTCTTTTTCAACTGACACCTGAGCTTGATCTTCTTCCTGAAAACATCCCGCTAGATATCCTCTATGAAGATGAGCATCTCATCGCCATTAACAAACCCTCTGGTATGGTCACTCATCCAGCTCCAGGCCATCCCACAAAAACCTTTGCCAACGCACTTGTCTACCACTGCAAGCTTATTGAAGGCGGAACAGACCCTCTGCGGCCAGGGATTGTGCACCGCCTTGATAAAGAGACCTCAGGAGTGCTCATTGCAGCAAAAACATCTCAGGCTCACGCCCGTCTCATAGAACAATTCTCCAACCGCCAAGTGGAAAAAACCTATCTAGCCATCACAACAAGCAACCCTGGAACCTGCACAGTCGATCATTCCATCGGCCGCCACCCCATCCATCGCAAGCAAATGGCCTGCAGCCCAGATGGGCGCAACGCACTGACCCACTTTCAATCCCTAGCCCAAGACGGGCCCTATACCCTTGTCCTTGCCAAACCCCACACAGGTCGTACCCATCAGATCCGCGTCCACCTAAAATCCCTCAACTGCCCAGTCGTTGGCGATAACCTTTACGGAGCCCCTAAAAAAAACTTAAATCGCCATTTACTACACGCGTGGGAACTCAAGCTCAAACACCCCATTACAGCGCAGGACCTTCATTTTCAGGCACCTGTTCCAAAAGAATTCTTTTGTGGGCAGAAATTTACAAGAGTGCTACAATCAGGAGCACGATCCATTAATCCTAGCAAGGACTGAAACATGAAAGAATTTATTGAATACATCGTAAAGAACCTGGTCGATAATCCCGACAAAGTCCAGATCAGCGAAGTTGGCGGTACGCACACTCTGATCATTGAATTGTCTGTTGACAAGTCAGACACTGGTAAAATCATCGGTAAGAAAGGCAAGACAATCAATGCCATTCGCACTCTTTTAATGGCTGTTGCAAGTCGCAACAACATGCGCGTTAACCTTGAAATCGTCGAAGAAGACAAGCACGCCGAAGAGCCAGAAGCAGCACCTGCTGAAGCGGAAGCTTAAAAAAGCTACTCAAGACCCCGGTGTTGTTTCGCTGGGGTTTGTATACCGAATGGAATTTTTAGTTTCATTGCTTGGGCCTTCCCCACCTCTTTTAAATGTAGCCGGCTCATTCTTCTCCAGAATGCGTATTGCGGTCGGATCTGCTATAACAGCGACCCTTGGCTTTCTATGAGCAAGTTTAAATACGACCAATCCCACAACACACACGCCTGCTATCCCCGCTCCCCAGGCCATACCCTGCTTAGAGCTGATAACCGACCATGTGCGCTGAACATGACGGTGCTTGCACACGCCTTGGTAAACACTCTTCCACCATTGGACATCGCTGAGGTTTTCATATGCGCACCAAGCGCTGCTGTAAGCATTATCTAGATAAATCATAGGAACCCATTTTAAGTTAAAAGGCAATTTCGGTCTACAAAAAAACCCACTCAATAGAGTGGGCTTTTTAATATAACCAGTAGCTACTAGCAACTAGTTAGGACTTTTCTTGAATCATCGCTTCTAAAGTTGCCTGATAGGTCTGCAATTCTTGATCAGAGGGATTTTCAGACACCTCTTGCTTTGCAACAGATAATGCTGTACGAAGCACCTCTAGCGAACTTTCGGCATAATATAATCTTGCTTCTTTATCAACGGCTACTTGCAACATATTATTGATAGTGTCTAAAACGATTCTTTTCTCTTCTTTCTCAGTACCAGACTTTTCTACTTCAATATATTTTTCTAAGAGCTGATCAGAACTATAATTTTTGTAGTCCTTTTGAGTCCTTGAGATAATCTCATTACGCCATGTCCTCTTATGAAAAACACCTTTGATTGCTTTAACTGCTGTATAAGCAATAGCCAGTGTTGCCATAACACCCGCAGCAATAAAGACAGCTTTACCAGCTGGCTTGCTCCATGTGCTTTTAATTGGTTCAATTGTCCAATTCTTGACCGTATCAGCAGATGGCATGTAGCCACGCACTGTATCTAGACCTGTATAAACTGATTTCATACTAATATTTTCTATAATTTTCATTAAAGCTCCTGCTTGATTTGTTTTATAAGTTTTATAATTACGTTAATGCATAATTTAAGTAAACTAGCAAACTTTATTTAATAATTATTAAATTTTTTAACTACAGGCACGAAAAAGCCCACTCAATAGAGTGGGCTACGACTCAGCAATTATGCTACCTGGCTTAAGGCCTGGTATTTTCCTTTGATGATCTTTTGCAATTCATTCATCTCGTTTTGGATGAGTGTTTTTGCATGTCCAAAAGAATTTTCAAAGCCCGATTTCAATTTTTTGAATTCTTCTACATTTGTTTTGAGAGTCGAAGTAGGGTGCCTAGCTATTTCGCGTTCACGTACCTGATCCCTTAAAACAGCAGGAATCGTTTTAATATTGCCTAGGGTATAGGTGATGCAATCCATCACGTCACTATAAAAAATACTTGACATACTGGAAACTTCAACTTTCCTTTTTACCTCAGCTACATCCTTAATAGCTGACAGCATTATTTGTTGATCAGGACTTAATTCAGCACTTGAATTCTCGTAGTTCTTTCTAGAGTGATTTAGTTCCTCAAAAGTATATTTAGACATTAGCTTTTGATACTGTTCATGTAAGTTTGACTGTTCAAGGCTAGGCTTCTCAGACTTGTTTTTCATTAAAGAAATTAGTTTGATACCAATAGCCAGTGTTGCCATAGCACCCGCAGCAATAAAGATAGCTTTACCAGCTGGCTTGCTCCATGTGCTTTTAATTGGTTCGATTGCCCAGTTCTTGACCGTATCAGCTGATGGCATGTAGCCACGCACTGTACCTAGGCCCGTATAAACTGATTTCATATTATCTGTAATTTTCATTTCTACACCTGTTGGTTTGTTTGGTTTGTTTTATGTATTATATTATAATGTTAATACATAATTAAAGTAAACTAATAAAATTTATTTAACAATTATTAAATTTTTAATTATATATGAAAAAAGCCCACTCTATTGGGTGGGCTATAGAATACCAACATTAGGAAAACGCTCTTGTTTAGGCCTCTGACTTAAGTTTAAGCAGCTTCTGGATTGCTATTTGTCGAATGGCCTGATTATACGGCTTCTTTTTTGGGGTCTCTTGCATTACTTCATCCCATTTTTCAACCAGTTCTTGAAC
Source organism: Chlamydiia bacterium (assembly GCA_030433395.1). Classification (GTDB taxonomy): domain Bacteria; phylum Chlamydiota; class Chlamydiia; order Chlamydiales; family JACKPQ01; genus JACKPQ01. The sequence goes on along the minus strand of JAUILX010000011.1, from coordinate 11,396 downwards.
ACTCAAGTCTGCAAACTGCTTATTGATCAGACCATCATGATATGGAACATTCTTATTCATTGCATCACTGTCAAGCTCTACATTCAGAATTTGCTTAACCCTTGCTTGCAGGGCTGAATTCTCTGGCTCTTTTGCTTCATTTGTTTTCGAGCTGATGCTTTCTAAGGGCTTGAACATCTCATCAACATCGTCACTATCTTGTCCTTCTTGTGTGGGCGTTAAAGGTTGTTCCTCTGCCTCTTCTATTTTTGCCTCAGCTCCGTCAGCAACTTGGTTTAATTCGCTAGCATCTTCACCATTGCTTTGGATTCTTGCGTTGATAGCATTTTCACCATCTTCCTCTTCTTTTTTGCTCTCCACTGACTTGTTTGATTCTTCGCTTACACCTCGTGGCGACGCTTGCGGCGACGCTTGCGGCGACGCTTGTGGCGACGCTTGTGGCGACGCTTGTGGCGACGCTTGTGGCGACGCTTGCGGCGACGCTTGTGGCGACGCTTGTGGCGACGCTTGTGGCGACGCTTGTGGCGACGCTTGTGGCGACGCTTGTGGCGACGCTTGTGGCGACGCTTGCGGCGATGCTTGTGGCGACGCTTGCGGCGACGGTTGTGGCGACGGTTGTGGCGACGCTTGTGGCGACGGCCCTGGTGTTGGTTCTTTAGGTTTAAAGCCGATCATGGATCGAATTGCAGCGCGGTTGTAATATGCAAGACCGATACCTCCTAAAAGAAGAGCTATTGGCGCGATGATTTTGACTTTGCCTGCAGTTGTTGCCCATGTGCTTTTTAGAGTGTTGAGCGCGCTTGTTGCGCCTGCTTCAATCGCTTCGCGATTCATGTATGCTGAGATTTTCATTGTTTACCCCTTTTAGGTATGGTTAATTAATTTTCCAGCCTATCGTAGCTTTGATTTTAATGGAATACGTAATTATTTATTTATTTGCAGGAAGATAAGGAGTGATCATCGCTTTGCGCGAATTGATCTTGCCAGCAGTGTAGCGAATAATAGCTATGGGCAAGTCTTGTGGGGTTGCTTTTGTGGGAATTTGCGTGAAGCTTTCTTTAAAGCTTTGCGCAAGTTCTTTCTGATTGCAGCCGAGAAACTCTACTTCTTTCATATGAACAATTGCTGGGGATGAACGGAAGGCGTTGAGGAAGGATTTTAGATAAGCTAACCCAAGCTGCGTATCAGGCACCCAAAGCCACATCTCATCGAGGTGTTTATAGTCACGGCTAGCGCCTTTGTAAAGCTCTTCAGCACTTGCTATGGTGGAAACCATTTGGATGTGCAGAGCGATGTCTTTGTGCTCTTTATAGACGGCTTGTGCGTTTGTTAACCAGATGGATCGCAGGGATTGAATGTGCTTGGACAGGGTGGCGTAGTTTTTGGCAAAGATTTTCATTTGACCGACGCGGGCGCAGCTGTTTTGAATTTTGGTGTCTTCAAAAAGGATTGAAGATTGCCCTTTGGCAAGCTTAGCAATTTCTGTATCGACGTGTTTTTCACGGGCTAGGTAAACTTTGCTATATAGTGAATATAAATCTTCATTTTGCAGGAGGCGCGCTGCACATTGCTGCGTATAGTCGGGTCCGTGTTGGATGTCGTCAAAATGAACGACTTCTACTTCCTGAGAAAGACTTATGGATTTAAGACGGTTTAAGAGCTGGGCAACGACGTGGATGTCGCGGTCAGACACTTTTGTAAGCAGGTCGGTATCGTCGAGAATGGCGTAGAGAAAGTGTGTATACTCAAGCATTTCACGTGAGGTAGAGATGTAGTGATCTTTTAGGGAAAGCGCAACCATTTTGCGCTGAAGCAGACGGCGTTGAATACGCAGGTCTTGTGAGCTGGTGGTGTCAGATTTGATTTGCGCATTGATTTGCTCTAAGCTCATACCTCCTGTGCTAAAGCGATCGTTAATACTAAAGGTAAGCTCTGCCACAAGGGCATTACAGCTTTGCGCATCGCAAATGAGGCACATGGGAGGAGAAAGCGTGCGTAAGGTGGTCTTGTGATGGTCAATGACGCTAATGACATCAAGATAGTCAGGAATGTTAGTCTCTTCTCGATTGGAGAAGTCGCGCAAGGTGACGGTGCCAAGAGTTATTTTGTTTAGAGATGAGGCGCGAATAATACCAACTGGAACATGGCGCCCTTGATCATCATAGTAGTTCACTGTTAGATAGGGATAGTTGCTCATTTTGAGTTTGATTTCATCGATATCAGCGCGATGACTTAAGTAAGAGGGTTTGAACCCAAAGACGTCTGTTTTGATTTGAAAAGCCACGGCAAGTTTTTCTACAAAGGCTGAGACTTGGCGCATGGTCTCTTCTATTTTAGTGACAATTTTTGTGAGGTGCTCGAAAATCAACGGGCGGTTTTCTAAAATGGTGCCGTCTTTATCAAAGAGATCTGATTCAAGAGACTCCCTAATCGTGCTGACAAGGGAAGCGAAGTCTGCAATTTTATTTTTTTCAAGGGTCTGGGCAATTTCTTGGAATGTGGCTTCTATTCCGTTTGGAACGCCGAGCACTTTTTGTAAGTAATCTTGCAGGTATTCTTGCTGGCGAATAGTAAATTCTTTTGCGGGATCGCACTCTTTGATTTTACGCAGCAATACTTCTTGCATGAAGTTAGGCACTTCGCTTTTGTTGAGGTCGGGCTTTGCGAAAAGAGCAATGAGACGCACATGCAGGTTACTCTCATACCAGTTTAGACAGGTGCCAAGAAGCATGATCACTTGCCGCACTCCTTCTACGTCCATTGTACGCCAATCGCCGATGTAATAGCCTTGTTTATCAATGAGGACAATGGCGTTTTGATTGCGCTCGTGATCTAAACTGAGCGCAGGCTCTTTGAGCTCTTTTTTCATGACCCCTTTTTGAGTCATGAGATCGTAGCTGGACAGTGTCAAAGATAGGCCAGTTTTGGCAAGGGCAAAAAAGACGTTGTCACCGAAGTGCTGGCGAAAAAGCAGATCGATTTCGACTTGGGCAGATGGTGAGCCTCCGGGCACATTCCAAATGTGCAAGCCCGTTCCTACGCGCGCTGCAAAAGCATCGACCCAGCCCCAAAAGGAGGCGACGGTTGTGTCGAGGTCTGGAGAGGCATGCGCCGCCACAAAATGAGTGCCTTCAAAAACTTTACCCATACCGATTGGAAAAAATGCTTGATAGGATTCACGTGGCACATGTTTACCCATAATGCGCGCACGGATGCTTGTGTTTTCGTCTGGTGTGCGTCCTGAAAATTGGTTGAGCCACAGCTCAAAGCTTTGAAAATTGAAGCGTTCAATGATTTTTTCGCTGCAGATCACTGAGATGTATTGAACGACTGCTCCGAGTAGAAAAGAATCTTGCGGCGAATTAAGAATGTGGCTTATCAGATCGTTGCAAACAGCGTCATGCTTATCGTAGGCGTTGAGCTCATTAAATTCTTTTGTTTTAAAGCGACTGAAGTCTAAGTCTTCGAATTGATACAAAGAAATTTTGTAATCGCCCAGCTTGCTTGTCATGCATCTCTCAAATTTGGCGGATTGAACAGGATTCGAACCTGTGACCGCCCGCTTAGAAGGCGGGTGCTCTATCCAGCTGAGCTATCAATCCAATACAGTGATTATAATACTACATAACAGCAAAAGCAATTAAAAACTGAGATGTGCTATCATCTGGTCCATGAAGATCTGTATTTTTGGTCGATCTGGTAAGATGGGCTCGGCAATTGAAGCGCTTTTAACTCATCCAATTGTAGGAAGTGATGAAGCCGATGTGATTGTCGATGTCTCTCACCCAGACGCTTTGCGACTTTGCAATACGCCCTACATTGTTGGTTCAACGGGTCATGGGCATGAAAATTTTGCTGCTATGGAAAAACAAGCGAAATTGAGCCCTGTACTCTATGCCCCTAATTTTAGCTTGGGTGTTGCGCTAGTTAATGAATTGATCAAAATGATAAGCGGGCGCATCGAGCCCTGCACATCTGAAATTACAGAAATTCATCACACTGAAAAACTTGATACACCAAGCGGTACTGCCCTGATGCTGGCTAAACTGTTAAATCAGCCTGATATTCACTCTGTCAGAGAAAAAGATGCTGTGGGCGAGCATCGCATTGTCTTTCATTTTGGTGATGAAGAAATTGAGATTAGACATAAAGCCCGCAGCCGCAAAGCTTTTGCCCAGGGCGCTATTAAAGCTATCGATTGGATCTCTAATCAAAAACCTGGCTTATATTCCATGGAGGATGTTTTATGCAGCGCGTTAAAATAGGCGAGCATTTTGTTGATGAAAATTCCCCGCTATTGTTTTTTTCTGGGCCTTGTGCCATTGAAAGCGAAGAACATGCTTTAAGGTGCGCAGAATTTTTATGTGAGCTGTTTGCAAAAAAAAGAGCCCCGTTTGTTTATAAATCGAGCTTTGATAAAGCTAATCGTTCGTCACTCTCTTCGTATCGCGGGCCTGGCCTTGAAAAGGGCTTGAAAATTTTAGAGAAAGTTAAAAAAATGTTTAACGTGCCCATTGTAACCGACATTCACCTGCCTGATCAGGCAGCTATTGTAGCAGAAGTTGCTGATGTCTTGCAAATTCCCGCTTTTTTGTGTCGCCAGACAGATTTGCTTGTCGCTGCAGCTAAAACTGGCAGGGTGATTAAAGTGAAGAAGGGCCAATTCATGGCGCCATGGGATATGAAAAATGTTGTTGAAAAACTTGAAGGTTGCCAGATTCTTTTAACTGAGAGGGGCTCTAGCTTTGGATATAACAATCTAGTTTGTGATATGCGCTCAATCCCTCTGATGCAACAACTCGGCCATCCTGTTTGTTTTGATGCCTCGCACGCGGTGCAACTGCCCGGTGGCCAAGACACTTCATCCGGGGGACAACGCGAATTTATTTTACCCTTAGCAAAGGCTGCTGTGGCCGTGGGTGCAAATGCTCTTTTTATTGAGTCCCACCCCAATCCTTCACAAGCAAAAAGTGATGCAGCCTCTGTTATTGCTTTTGCCGATCTTGAAAATCTCATTGACGAGGTGCTATGTTTACGCGAGCGCTTATAATCACGCTTGTATGCATTGGCGGATTTGGCTGCTGGGTAGGATTTAAGGCTTGCCGTATCACGGAAAAAGATCGCCTTGATTTTCATGCTATGCTGCATCATCAACACAGCGAAAATAATGCAGATCATCCTTTGACTCAGCAAAACAAACGTGGAGTCATTAAAGAAGCTTATTTTTCTAATGGCAATGATAGACGCCACACAAAAATCACTGCAGATAGCTCCACGCTTCGTGTTATTCCAATCGGTGATAGCTACGAAATGATTGAGCGTATGCAAAACATCAAAGGTTCAATCGAAGAAGCAAACTGCATACGTAAATTTCAGTCGCGCTCTGGCACATACTATTACAATACTCATGAATTTGTTTCACAGATGGTTGCAATGCAAATGCTAGGCGACGATGATATCATTTTAAATGGGCTTGTTAAACAACTAAAGCTTTCGTTTCGCGATCGACAAACACGCATCGAAGCCGATCAAATGCAAGCACACATTCCTAACATTAAGGCGGTTCGATGACAAAACTTTTATCTGCAAAACACCTGAAAAAGAGCTATAGCGGACGCGTTATTGTGAGCGATTTATCATTTAATATTGACGCTGGCGAGGTGGTTGGGCTGCTCGGCCCTAATGGCGCAGGTAAAACAACGGCTTTTTACATGACTATAGGCTTAGTAAGGCCCGACAGTGGCCAGGTGTTTTTTAATGGCGTTGATGTGACTAAACTGCCTGTCCATAAGCGAGCAAAAATGGGCATGGGGTATTTAGCTCAAGAGCCATCGGTATTCAGACAATTGACAGTTAGAGAAAACATTTTGTGCATACTAGAGGTTTTAGCTCTTCCTCGCAAAAAACGCTTTGAGCGCTTAGATGAGCTTTTAGAAGAGCTGCGCCTATCTCATCTGGCAAATAAACGTGCTGCTACTCTTTCTGGGGGCGAAAGACGCCGTTTAGAAATCACACGCGCACTTGTTACCAATCCTTCACTTTTGCTGCTTGATGAGCCGTTTGCAAATATCGACCCCAAAACCATTGCCGACGTGCAAAAAATGATTCGCCTCCTGACTGCAAAAGGGATCAGTGTACTAATCACCGACCACAATGCGCGCGAGATTTTCTCGATTGCCGACCGTAGCTATCTCATGCAGGGAGGCAGTTGCATAGCACATGGCAATACGAAAGAACTTGTCAGCTCTACAACTGTACGTGACGCTTATTTAGGAGATGATTTTAAGCTGTGATTGCCGTTGTTGCATGCACCAAACATGGTGGAATTGCCAATAGGGGCAAAACTCCATGGCATCTTCCGCAAGACCTAAAATTCTTTTGGGATATCACTTGTGATTCAGTTATGATTATGGGTCGCAAAACTTATGACTCAATTCCCAAACATCGCCTCGTCAATAGGGACTTTGTTGTATTTTCAAAATCACAAAAAGGTTCTTTTTTTGTTTCCTCACTCGATGAATGCTTAGAAAAACTTAAAGCCTATCAAGAAAAAAAGATTTGCGTTACTGGGGGCCAAGATATTTTTGAGCTATTTTTTGAGCACGGCCTTATTGATACTGTGTTTCTAACTAGCGTGCACAAGGATTTTGCCTGCGATCGATACTTTCCCCTGGATTGCATAGCGGGGTGGGAAAAGTCTTGCCTTAGCGAGGACAAAGAGTTTTCAATTCATCAACTACAGCGCTAACTTCTAAGGTCTCTAAGCAGTCTGATTTGCCACTGTCTGCACACCCTGGCCTATAGCAGGGACGACATGGCATATTTTGTGCAACAACGCGCGCATTCGGGTTGCGATAAGGCGCCCAGTTCACCTCTGATGTAGGCCCAAATATTGCAATACAGGGGGATTTAAGGGCACTTGCGATGTGCAGCGGTACAGAATCAACCGTGATAAGCAACTTTGCGTTTTTAATTAAAGTTCCCAGTTGCTTTAATGATGTCTTTCCGCCCAGGTTAATCAGGTCAATATTGGGACAGAGCAACTCGATACTGCTTAGCATTTGTTGTTCTTTGTTGCTCGGACTCGATGTTAAAATGATTTTCTCACCACGCTCAGCTAAAATATGGATGAGTTTTGCCATCTTTGCAGCTGGTAAGCATTTAAAGAGCCAGCGCGAAACGGGATGAATAAGCACATAGTCCTCTAGAGGAGGCTTATAATCTGGATCTGTTTTAAAAAATAGCTCTCGATCTGCGCTATTAGGAAAAATGCCGATGCTGCGCAGCACATCAAGATTACGTTCCACAGCGTGCCTTGGATTCGGACAAATTTTAGAAAGATGTGTGTACATCCGCTCTTTACCCCACATCCCAGAACTTTCAGGATCAACGCCCACTCGAACTTTTGCCCCCGAGAACCCTGCAGCAAGAGCGCCTCTATCCCCTTCTGTAAGATTTATCACTAGATCATAGCGATTTTTGCGAATCTGCCAAAGTCGCTTTAGCTCAGAGATGAGTGTTTTTTTCGACTTGTCGTATAGGATAAAATCATGAATTGCTGGATGACCATTAAGCATTGGCTTTGTCTCTGCGTAGATGTAGGCATCGATCTGAGCATGCGGCATCTGCTTTTTAAGGGCTTGAAAAACGGGAGTCGCCATCAAAACATCACCATGATGTCTCAACTTAATCACCAATATTTTTTTTATTTCTAGCAAGTCCATTCAGATTTTTTTAGCGAGTCAATGGGACAACATCTGATTGTAACCCATCTGCAACCCCTTTCGCAAGACCCGCCGCGCAAAAAAGCACACCCGCTGCAACAAGAACCACCGCACCTAAGAGCCGATATTGGCCATCGCTCTTATTTAAAACTACATTTTGATCGGGACTGCTAGACGTTGAACTATCTACTTTTGCCATTGTTTACCTCCAAGAAGCATCTTAACAAGCTCTTATAATACAAAGCAAATATTTTATGAACTTGCACTAGAACCTCTCTTTATGCTAAACTGCTCGAACAAGGAGATTTACTATGACATTAGAGCAAACACTTTCAATTATTAAACCCGATGCGGTTGAAAAAAATCATATTGGCGAGATCATTGCGCGCTTTGAAAAAAATAGCTTGCGCATTGCCGGAATCAAGATGATGCATTTAACAAAAGAGAAAGCTGGCGAGTTTTACGCTGTGCACAAAGAGCGCCCTTTTTTCGGTGAGCTCGTTGATTTTATGACCTCTGGTCCCGTGGTTGTTATGGTCCTGGAAGGCGAAAATGCCATCACAAAAAATCGCGATATCATGGGAGCTACTGACCCTAAAAAAGCAGCACCCGGCACAATCCGCGCTGACTTTGCAGACTCAATTGATTGCAATGCTGTTCACGGCTCTGATGCACCCGAGACTGCTGCCGTCGAAATCCCCTTCTTCTTTAAAGCAGAAGAGATGCAAAGCAATAAATAGCTAAAGCTATTTTTCTAAAATCACTGTAACGGGGCCATTATTGACGAGGTGGACGTTCATGTCTGCACCAAATTGCCCTGTTTCAACATTTACTCCGCTATTACGCATATGATTGATAAAGGATTTGTAGATTGTCTCTGCAAGCGCAGGAGGTGCTGCATCTACAAATGAAGGCCGCTTACCCTTGCTGCAATCTGCATATAATGTGAATTGAGAAATAATCAGTGCACTCCCTTGGATGTCAAGTAGCGATCGATTCATTTTTCCCTGATCGTCTTCAAAAATACGAAGTGTTATGCATTTATCGACAAGGCGTAAAATTGTTTCTGTATTATCATTGGTGTGAATGCCCAAAAGAACTAGGAGGCCTTTTTGAATTTCCCCAATAGTTTTTTTACCCACGGTGACTTTCGCTTGAGAAACACGTTGTAAAACGAGTTTCATGAAAGTCGCTTTTCAAGTGCGCTCAGTTCAGCATCAATGCCAACTGGCAGGTGCTTTCCAAATTGTGAAAAGTATTCGCGCAAGCCTTCGACTTCTTTGAGCCAGGCCGCTTTATCGATTGCAAACAGCTCTTTAAGTGTCTCAGTGGACAAATCTAGACCTGAAAGATCTAGGCTTTCTTCAGAAGGAATAAAGCCCAAGGGTGTTTCTTTGGCATCGGCTTGCCCTTCAATTCGCTCGAACATCCACTTGAGCACACGAATATTGTCACCAAAGCCGGGCCAAAGAAATTGGCCATCAGATCTTTTTCGGAACCAGTTAACATGAAAAATGCGTGGCAGTGCTCCTGCATTGGATTTTGCGCCTACTTTTAGCCAGTGGCCGAAATAATCGCCCATGTTGTAGCCACAAAATGGCAGCATCGCAAAGGGATCATGGCGCAGCTCACCTACTTTGCCTGCGGCTGCGGCTGTTTTCTCTGAGGAGACACTAGCGCCAATAAAGGTGCCGTGTTGCCAACCGAAAGTCTCGAAAACAAGAGGCACGGTCGATGCCCGCCTGCCACCAAAGATAATAGCTGAAATGGGCACGCCTTTAACATCATCCATAGCAGGATCGAGCACTGGACATTGATAAGCAGAAACGGTAAAGCGTGCGTTGGGATGGGAGGCTTTTTCTTTGGAGTTAGGGGTCCAATCTTTGCCAAGCCAATCAGTGCAATGTGCAGGCGGCTCATCTGTCATACCCTCCCACCACACATCTTTGTCATCAGTGAGTGCAACGTTTGTAAAGATGGCATTTTTCTCTAAGGTTTTCATAGCTGATGGATTGGACTGTATTGAAGTGCCAGGAGCAACACCAAAATAACCTGATTCTGGGTTGATTGCATAAAAACGCCCATCACTTCCAGGCCGCATCCAAGCGATATCATCGCCAACACACTCTACTTTCCAACCAGGAAGAGACGGTGTGAGCATTGCAAGGTTTGTTTTTCCACAAGCGCTTGGAAAAGCTGCACAAAAGTAGTGTTTTTTACCTTCGGGATTGGTGATACCAACAATGAGCATATGCTCTGCAAGCCACCCCTCATCGCGGGCTTGGGCCGATGCAATGCGCAGCGCCAGGCATTTTTTGCCAAGCAGGGCATTTCCACCATATCCGCTTCCAAAAGACCAGATTGAGCGCTCTTCAGGGAAATGCACAATCCACTTTTCGTCAGGACGGCAGGGCCAAAAGGTGTCTTTTTGACCAGGTCTGAGAGGCACTCCTACAGAGTGCGTACAAGGAATATATGGAGCGCCTTTATCAAGCAGTTTTAACATTTTATCACCCATGCGAGTCATAATGCGCATATTACAAACGACATAAGGGCTATCGGTTACCTGGACACCGATTAAAGAGAGGTTTGACCCTAATGGGCCCATAGAAAATGGAATGACGTACATGGTGCGACCTTGCATGCATCCATTGAAGAGCTGGAGCATATGTGAGCGCATCTCTTGTGGATCTTTCCAATTATTAGTTGGTCCGGCATCTTCTTTATTCACTGAACAAATAAATGTGCGGTCCTCAACGCGTGCGACATCTTCAGGATCGGAATGGCACCAAAAGGAGTTTGGTCTTTTGCTCGAGCCGAGCTTTACAAATGCTCCCGACTTGCACATTTCTTGTGCTAATCGATCAAATTCTTCTTTTGATCCATTGCAAAGATGGACTTTTTCTGGTTTGCAAAGCTCTGCTTTCTCACGCACCCACGCCTGCAATCGTTTATTTGATGTCCAATTTGAAAAATCAATCTCCACTAACAATCCCCCCTGATTGTGTAATTACGAAGCAGATCGGCTCTTTTTAAAGCGGTCTAGATAATCAAGGGCCTTGCCTGTGCCCATACAAACAGCTAACAGTGGACTTGGCGCAACAATCACGGGCAGACCTGTCTCTTTGATAATTGCTTTATCAAGGCCTTTGATCATGGCACCGCCGCCAGCTAAAAGCATACCTCGTTCAACAAGGTCTGCAGCTAACTCTGGAGGACACTTTTCTAGTGTTAATTTGATGCTTTCAATGATCTGTTGATTAGGCTCTGCCAAGCACTCGCGTATTTCAACAGAGTTGATACGCTTGGTAAGCGGCAGGCCAGCAACCTGATCCCGCCCGCGAACTTCCATCTCAAGCTCATTTTCACCTAATGGGTAGGCTGAGCCAATTGTCATCTTAATTTCTTCAGCTGTCCTAGGTCCAATCATTAGATTATAGGTACGGCGCATGTAATTGATGATACAATCATCAAATTCGTCACCACCTATACGTAAAGATCGAGACTCAACTACTCCGCCAAGCGAGATAATAGCAATTTCAGTGGTACCGCCTCCAATATCAACAATCATGCTCGCTGCAGGCTCATGAACAGGCATATCCGCACCGATAGCTGCAGCCATGGGCTCTTCAATTAATATCACTTCTTGTGCGCCTGCTCTAAGCGCAGAGT
>JAUILX010000155.1 GCA_030433395.1 Chlamydiia bacterium | reverse complement strand
TTATTCAGTTGCAGTACCATACTTTTGCAGTTGTGGATGGAAAGTGCAAGCCGATGGTGCTTGGAAAAGAAAGCGTGAGCTGGGGCTTGCAATTTAGTTTTCCGCAAATTGCAATGGATACAGATGGCATTTGCCATAAACCTTTACGCACGACGGAAAATGGAAAAATGTTTTTGCAGCTGCAAAAATGGATGCGTGGTTTAACAACGCCTACTTCTTTTGTTATTAACGGTGAAAAGAAGACATTTCCGATTCGTTTAGGTAAAATGTGCACTGAATGGATTAAATGCCATCCACAAATCGAGGCTTGGATATGATCGAACTTATTTCTATTGGTGATGAGTTGCTGCACGGAGCAACGCTAAACACAAACGCGCAGTTTATTGCTCATAAGCTATACAACGCAGGATTTGAAGTTCAGCGATCAACAACGCTTCCAGATGAGAAACAGGCTTTGCAGGCTGGCTTGAAAGAGGCTTTGAGCCGATCAAAAGTTGTTGTTACAACGGGAGGATTGGGCCCGACGCTTGACGATGCAACTAAAAGTATTGTTTCACAGATGCTGGGTTGTGAGCCCCGTTTTAATCAAAGGTATTTTGATCATTTATGTCAGCTATTTGGTGAAGAGAGATCGACTTTTCGCTCGCAGTCTACTGTGCCTGAAAAAGCGGAGCTTTTGTACAACCAATTGGGAACTGCACCGGGTCTTATTTTTGCAGATGAGGGACTCATTTTGCTTCCAGGCGTGCCTTCAGAACTTGAAGGAATGTGGCCTAAAGCATTTGAATTTATTAATAGACGTTTAAAAGATGCCCCTAGGGTGTGGCATAAACGTATAACGTTAGCCCTTATTCGCGAGCAAAAAGTCGATCCTGTTTTGCGTGTACTGAAAGACCAATTTCCTGAATTAGGATTTGGTATTTATCCAGCTTATGGATATTTGGGAGTTCGTATCAGTGGAGACGATCTTGATAAAATTGATCATGCAATTAAGAAGGTTAAAGACGAATTTTCCTCACACTTAATGACTGATGGTGCTTTTAGGCCCGAAGAGGTGCTACATGAGTTTTTGACTCAAAATAAACAAACTCTCGCAGTTGCTGAAAGCTGCACAGGTGGTGCAATTGCAAATCGAATCACCATGCTGCCAAACGCCTCTAACTATTTTTTAGGTGGAGTCGTCTCTTATTCAAATGCTGCAAAAAGCTCTTTACTGGGTGTGTCAAAAAAAACGCTTCAGACTTATGGAGCTGTGAGCTCTGAGACTGTTCAAGAGATGCTAGATGGAGTATTTAATCAGTTTGAATCTGATTGGGGGATTGCAGTTACTGGTATTGCTGGACCATCTGGCGGCACAGATGAAAAACCTGTTGGTACAGTTTGGGTTGCTATTGGAAAAAGAGGTGAAAGTCCATACATTGGCCTTGTGCCATTAAGCCGATCTGCCTGGGCTAGAAAAACGATCATTCGAGCATGTAGTAATTTTGCACTTGCAGGGCTTTGGCACTTGATTCAACATAACACTTCTCCATTTGAGGCATACAATGACAAGCTATGAGTTAATCGATAGCGGCGATGGCCAAAAGCTCGAGCAATTTGGTGAGTATTTGATTCAAAGGCCCTGCTCGCAGGCTCTTTGGAAAAAGCAGCATCCAGAGCAGTGGAGCCCAGATGCCCGCTTTACGCGCGAGCCAACAGGCAATTGGATCGGCCAGTTGCCAGAGCATTGGACCGCAAAGCACAAGGGGATTGAATTCATTCTTAAATCAACTGATTTTGGTCACCTTGGACTATTTCCAGAGCATGCTGCGCATTGGCCATGGATGGAAGCGCTTATCAATAAGCGACCTGTTAATATTTTAAATCTTTTTGCATACTCCGGCGGTGCTACGCTAGCTTGTGCAAAAGCTGGGGCTCAGGTTTGCCACCTTGATGCATCGCCTGGCATGGTTTCCTGGGCAAAAGAGAATGCAGCACTCAACGGTCTATCTGATGCGCCGATTCGCTGGATTGTGGATGATGCAGTTAAGTTTATGAAGCGCGAGGTTAAGCGCGGCAGAAAGTATGAAGGTATCATTTTGGATCCACCATCTTTTGGTCGTGGTAAGCAGGGACAGGTTTTTAAAATTGAAGATGATTTACCAGAGCTTATGGAGCTTTGTCAGCAGCTATTAAGCGATACTCCACTTTTTGCATTACTCACATGCCACACGCCTGGAATTACACCACTCGTTTTACATCACATGCTAGGGCAGAGTGAATTTGGTGAGATGACACTTGATGGGGCAAATGCTTTGCCGCTTCCAAGTGGTTCTTACGCCCGGGTGACCTATGTTTAAAATTACAAGTGCTCAAAATCCCCAGCTAAAATCGGCTAAAAAATTAAAAGATCGCAAAGGACGAGATAGAACAGGCGATTTTGTTATTGAAGGATATCGTGAGCTATCTCGGGCGACAGCTGTAGAAGTGCACACGCTGTTTGTTTGCCCAAAATTGTACCTCGGTAGTAATGAAGGGGTACTAATTGACTTGCTGTTTAAGCGGGGAGCAACAATTTTAGAGCTGCCAGAAGATTTATTTCGCAAACTTTCGTTTCGCGATCGCCCAGATGGACTTTTTGCGATTGCAAAGCAGCCAAGTAAAACTCTAGCCGATATGAAACTTTCTACTAATCCGTTTTTGTTGGTTGCGCAAAGCATTGAAAAGCCTGGTAATCTAGGCTCAATTTTGCGCTCATGCGATGCTGTAGGTGTCGATGGATGTGTTGTAGTTGATCGCTGCACAGATATTTATAATCCTAACGTTGTTCGTGCAAGCGTTGGAACGCTCTTCACTGTGCCAACTGTAGAAACAAG
>JAUILX010000154.1 GCA_030433395.1 Chlamydiia bacterium | reverse complement strand
TACTTGCAGTTGTTTTCCAGGCACCATTTTGCTTCGCTCAGTCCGCTTTGCTCCCAGGATTTTAGACCGGCTTCCCACTGCTGGCGTTTTGCGGGATCAGATTTTGGCATATTCACTCCTTTGTTTTAGCGATGCCATGAGCCTAGCAAATCGACTTAGTTTTTCAAAGATGGGTAAATATGACGCTTACCAATAGACCGATTTTCTAAGTTTGCTATTTTTTGGGTATTTCAACCGATTTAATCGAAAGTTCGCGCTAAAGTAAATTGCAGATTTTGTTGAAATCGACATTTGCTTCGACAACCTGAATTGCCTCTTGGATCTTTTTGGTATCCTCAAGCTGAATTTTGGCAGTATAGGAGGTGATCATTTGAATGGCTTTATAACTGCTCATAGGTGTGAAGAGCATGGGGATGTCTGCACTTTTGAGCTTTTCAATGACGGCTGATGAAGGGGCCTCTTCCCCAGTAAGAATTAGGCCTGTCTCAAGGTTTCCATGTTCTTCTTGATGCTCAATGGTGGATTGGATAATGTCGCCACGTGAGCTGTGTGTGATCACAAGCTGTGATGGGCGAATTAATGTTTTATAGGTCTCAAGAGGTGTAGCAATGAGGCGGGTATGACGAAAATGGCGCATGTGGTGGTGCTCACCAGAAAGTAAGCAGGCATTGAATAGATTTTCAAAATCTTGCATCGATGGATTGCTTAAGAATGGATCAAAAGGGATACTCCCAATCAGGGGAATGTCCCACCGCTTAAGAGCTTTTTTCATGTAATCTGTGATCATTTGTCTTTTATCATCAAGCACGCGGTTTAAGATAACGCCAGCTATGCGCACGCCATATTGATCACACAGCGCTTTATTTACTGCAATGGCATCGAAGGACGAACCAAGTCCGCCTGATGCGATCATGATCATATTAACCCCAAGGTGCTTTGCAATTGCTGCATTATTGATATCGCAAATTGAACCAACTCCAGTGTGTCCAGTGCCTTCAACAAGCACCATGTCGTTATGAGCGCTTAAGTCTCGATGAGCTAGCGACACGGCTTGCAGCAGCTTTTGAGCGTCGATTTTTCCATCGAGATAATCGCGAGTGAAGCCTCGCGGAAAAAGCACAGGACTCATGCTCTGAAGAGAGGCTTTTAGCTCAAAAGTTTTGTGGAAAATCAAGACGTCTTTATCAACGCGGACACCCGATTCTGTCAGGACATGCTCTTGGCCAACGGGCTTGATGAATCCCACTGACTGAAATCGCTTTCGCAGTCCTTCCATAAGGCCGAGACAGGTGGTTGTCTTACCTACATGCTGACCTGTTGAAGCAATGAAAATGGATTTACTCATTAGCCAAAAATAGCAGAAACTGACGAATAAACCAAGATTCTGTGAGTAGTTTATTCTCTGTGATGGCTAAGACTTCATTAGCGGTTAGTTCAATGAAGATACCTGCCATAGCAGCTGCTGCATCAACTATTGTGTTGTCCAAGTCTTCTCCGAATAGCTGTAATTTATAGAAGCGAATTGTCAGGTCTTCATCTGACCGGATATCTTTTACCTTTTGAAGGGCGGTATCATAAGTGACGTTTATGTTCGATCCCTTATCTTTTAGGAACTTATCGTGCTCTTTTAAGAGTTTACCCATTTGATCAAAGCAAAATTCAACGGTTTCAAATCTGGTTTGAATTTCCCGACGACACTGATCATATTTAGCTTGATGAGTGTTTATCATATCTAAAAAATTAATCTTTTTAAATGCATCATTACGCTGTTGGTTATTCTTGCTTTTTAAAAATGTTTTAGAATATTTGATGAATTTTTTATTATCTATAGTCTTTAGTTGCTCAAAGAGTTTTTCCATTTCCGTGTGATACTGAGATTTGTAAGGTTTTGTATCGAGTGAAAGCGTTTCGTTGCAGCGCTTAAAGATGCTTGTTTTTGATCCGTTCTGGAGTTGTACTTTTGTCTCATCAAACAAATCATTTAGAAGGTTGTACTCTTTTTGTAGTTTTGCATATTCTGCAAAATAATCTTTTCTGCATCGCCCAAGGATTTGTCCTGCTATGTTTTGAAAACTAGAAATTAGGCTGACAAAGTCATTGTGAGATTGGGGCATTTCTAGATCTAAATGACTTGGACGACTGATTTCGTTATGATCGGCTCTTCTATGTTCTTGGAAGGTTTTGCATGCATGGCTTGCTTTTTCCAGGTCAGGGATCTCACAAGCATCAATAGTCTCTGTAAGCTTTTCGGAAAGTAGGCGATGCCGCTCTTCACAAAGAGTTCCTCTAATATCTGGCCAATGAACAAGACTGTCATTTTTGTTTGGTTCTGTAAAACTTTTTAGCCGTGCTGCAATTTTAGCTTGGTCTGCTTGAGCATTTTTTATTTCTATCCGATCTTGGATTTGCTTCTGGAACTTAAGCAAAGCATCGACATGAGCCTCACGAATCCTGTTAGCTGCTTGGTCAGCTGATGTAGGAGCATACTTATCGTAGACGTTATCAATGCGCTCTATTTCTTGATTGATTTCTTCATGCATGACTTCTAAACTGTATCCAGCAGGAGTTGTCTTATCTTCTGAGCCTTGTGGGTCGTACAGTTGCCATTTTTCGTATAAACTTTCGTTGTTTTTTAACTCATCCTCAAAGCGCTTTGCACGATCACTTTCGAGATTTCCCAATTGGTCCAGTGAGCGTTTAAGCAGTTGTTTGATGAAATTTTCTCGAAGTTTTACGATTTCTCGTTTGATGTCTTCAGGCGTAACTCTTCCTGATGTTTGCTCTGTTTTACTAAGGGATTCGTTGATTGCTTTATAAATATTATGGGCAATGGAAAGTTGGGCTTCACCATTATTTAATATGTCTTTATATACTTGCCCAATAAGAGCTGCAATAGCTTTATGTATCCAGGGTTGAT
>JAUILX010000153.1 GCA_030433395.1 Chlamydiia bacterium | reverse complement strand
ATAAAGAAATAATTTAATATTGGAAAATAATTAGATCTCCTGCTATACTCTAAAGTTCGGCAGAGCCTCTAATGCTCTTCCTCAGATTTACTACACATACTATTGAAAAAGGATAGAAACAATGGCAGAAACTCAAACGAAAGAATTCGGGAAATGGCGCTCGTTCTTATTCCCCGTCCACAGCTTTGAACTGAAAAAGCTCTTACCGATGCTCTTTCTCTTCTTTCTAATTATTTTTAACTACACAATCCTGCGAGACACGAAAGACACGCTGATTGTAACAGCAGCCGGATCTGGCGCGGAGGTTATCCCCTTCCTCAAGGTCTATGGAGTGCTCCCTTTTGCGATCATGTTCATGGTGGTCTATGCAAAACTCAGTAACAAGCTCAGCAAGCCTGCGCTATTCTACTCAACTATCATTCCGTTCATCGCCTTTTTTGCCCTGTTTGCAATGGTGATCTACCCAATGCGCGACTTCCTACACCCACACGCTTTCTGCGACATGCTACAAGCAAAACTACCGAGTGGCTTTATGGGCGTTGTAGGAATGATACGAAACTGGTCCTTCAGCTTGTTCTATATCATGGCCGAACTTTGGGGCAGTGTGGCTCTATCTCTTCTTTTCTGGGGATTTGCCAACGATACAACACGCGTAAAAGAGGCTAGACGCTTCTACTCTCTATTCGGATTAGGCGGTAACTTTTCTATGCTTTTAGCAGGTCCTGCGATCATCTTTGTCTCAAATATGCGTAAAAACCTTGGAGAAGGTGTTGACCCATGGCAAGTATCATTAAATTATTTAATGGCTATGGTCGTTGGCGCCGGAATCCTTATTCTTGCTACATACTGGTATATCAATCGTCACGTCTTAACAGACCCTCGCTTCTATGATGCTAGCGAAGTTAAGAAGAAGAAAGATAAGCCTAAAATGTCAATTGGAGAAAGCTTTAAGTACCTACTTAAGTCAAAATACATTGGATGTATTGCAATTCTCGTGATTGCCTACGGCATCTCAATCAATCTTGTTGAAGTGACTTGGAAGAGTCAGTTGAAGCTGCAGTACCCTAACCCTAATGAATACAGCGCCTTCATGGGTATGTATTCGACCATCACCGGAGCGATCACCATCTTAATGATGCTCTTTGTTGGAGGAAACCTTATCCGCCGCAAAGGTTGGACATTTGGTGCTATGACAACTCCAGTGATTCTACTTGCTACTGGCGCGTTGTTCTTTAGCTTCATCATATTCCGAAACCAACTCGGTGGGATCGTATCAGCCTTTGGTACAACTCCTCTAATGATGGCAGTGGTCTTTGGTATGGCACAAAACATTGCAAGTAAGTCGACCAAATACTCTCTTTTCGACCCAACAAAAGAGATGGCCTACATCCCGCTTGACCAAGAACAAAAAGTTAAAGGTAAAGCCGCAGTTGACGTCGTTGGAGCCCGCGCCGGTAAATCTGGTGGGGCTCTGATTCAGCAAGTCCTTATCCTTGGATTTGGCTCAATCGCTGCTATCACCCCTTACATCGCATTAATTCTCTTCGGCATCATTGCTGCATGGATTCTCGGTGCTAAGGCGCTTGGAAAACAATTTGGCACTCTACAAGCACAGAAAGATGCTGAGCTTGAGACAGCTTCAAAAGAACTTGAAACGGCAAAAGCCAAAACTCAAGAGCTTGCTGAAACAGCAGCCAAGACAACCTAAGACTAAAGTCTACAAACCTTTAGCCTATATAAAGCCTCGCAGCAATGCGAGGCTTTTTTTATGAAAGCAACCCATCCACTTTTAGCTGAATAAGCCAATCTTCAACTGGAAGACACAAAACACCTCGTATTTCTTGTGCTTGACTGCCTCCATACAATAAGAAACATGTAGCCTCAGGATACTCATCTTTAAACGCGTTCAGCCCTTTTAGATCATGGCCGCTGATCTGAGAGCTGCGCTTAACTTCAATCGCCCAAAAACCCCTAGGCCCATAAACGACAAAATCAACTTCAATTTTAGTGCGGGTTCGCCAAAAATACAGCCGATGGGTATCACCTTGAGACATCGTCCACGCCCTTAAATGCTGAGCAACAAGCCCTTCCAAAGCTGGACCCTCAATATCAGCTTCTTTATCTAATAACCCAGTTGGTCGCAAACTTTTAAAAATTCCTGTGTCAAAATAGTAAAATTTCATCTGACTGACAACAGCTCTCTTAGCACGCCTTGTAAAAACAGGTACAGTAAATGCGATTAATAAATCTTCTAGAATTTGCAAATAGTTATCCACAGTCTGTCTTTTTACCTGGGATTCTCTACTAATCTCTGTGCTTGACCATGTACATCCGTGCGAAAACGCGGCGACTTCCATAAACCTTGCAAAATCTCCAATCAGCCTAACTAATCCTTCTGCTTGCACCTCTTCTTTTAGATATGCAGCAGCGTAGGCGCGTAACTGCTCTTCAATATTGGCTGATTGCCAAATCATCGGCACTAATCCATACTTCAACGCTTTTTGCAGTTTAAATGATTTCCCTAGCTCACTTGCAAGAAACGGAAACATAAACTTTAATAGCACACGCCCGCCTAAAAGATTTCCGACAGAACGACGTAATTTGCGAGCACTACTTCCAGTTAGGATGAACTGAATGCCTTGTTTTTGCTCAATCAATGAGTGGATAACAGGGATAAGATCCGGAACGCGTTGAATTTCGTCAATGATACAAACCTCACTCTTTTTTAAAGACTGAACAAAGCCGATTAAACGTTCTGGTTTTGCTAAAAAACTTCTTTCTGTTTCTCGATCTAAAAGATCTAAGCGCAACGCATCTGGGTATGCATGAGCTAACCACGTTGACTTACCTGTGCCTCGAGGACCTAAGAGAAAAAAACTATCTTTAGCTGCTTGAATGGATCTGGGTATATAGCGCATAAATAGTCTCCTTGTGCATTCTTTAATATGCCAAATCCGTTGGCAAATTGCAA
>JAUILX010000152.1 GCA_030433395.1 Chlamydiia bacterium | reverse complement strand
GCTTCTTCTAACCAAAGCTCAATATGCTCTTTAAATTCTTTGTGATCGCCAAGAGCTTCCACAAAGGCATTGATTTTGTCTTCATCGAGATGTTCTTGAATAAAACCGAGGAGTTTTTCATCCATGGTGAAGCGGTTTTGGCTTGGAACCTCGAAGAGTGGTATAGATTTTAGTTGATTTGCCTTAAAATCTTCGATGACAGCTTCTTTTGAATTAAAAAGTTTACCGCTAGCTGCAGATGAGTAAACTGTTTTTTTAATTGGGTCGCGCCCTTTTTCAATATAATTTTTGATAACATCTGGATCTTCTGAAATAAAGAAGCGTTTTACGCGCATTCCATCGAGACGTTCGGTATTTTCGGGGCATTTTGAAACCCAGTCATAAATCGCATCTTGCGGATTAGGGCAAGTGTTATTTCCGAATACCTTGCCTGTAAAGGGGCAGATATAGATGCGTTTAGTTTCTTCATTAACGCTAGGCTGGCCAAACTGGATTTTAATTTCGGTCTCACGCCAGAGCTTACCCTCTGCTTCTAAGCGAGCTGTGATCTCTTTGGGAGTGCTATAAATTGTTTTTTCCCGAATATAAACCGTGGGGTTTAGACGATGCGCATTCCCCAGATAAAAGAGATATGTGCTAACAAGATCAGCTTCGCCGTGGTCTTTTAAAAAAGTCTTTAACTGCTCTTTGAGTGTTTGTGTGATTTGAAAGTTTGCCATCAGTTATCCTACACCTTAAATAATGCTAATAGGCTCCATCTTAGCGCACGCGAGGTCTTTAGATCAAGTAAATAACGCGAGTTGCGGCTCAACTCCCTTGAAATGGCCCATCTTTTTGCGATATTTTTAGAAAAATCTGCACTATTTCATAGACAGTTGATCCGCAACTCGCGTTAAAGTAATATTACCTTGAAAATATCACCTTTGATATGGTATGCTGCTTGAAAGACTTAGCGAGGTGCTATGGAAACAAAAACGAGCGTTCGATTAGAAAATCTAGAGATTTCAGGCTTTTATAAAGTTGTTAAAGTCACAGACTCTGCTTCGGGTCTAAAGGCTCTGATTGCCCTGCATGACTTAACCCTTGGTCCAGCCCTAGGCGGGACGCGCATTATGCCCTACGAGAGTTGGGATGATGCCTTATTCGACGTTTTGCGTCTTGCAAAAGGAATGACCTATAAGTCTGCAGTTTCCAATGCAGGCACAGGTGGAAGTAAAAGTGTGATCATCGCTGATCCTAAGACGATTTCAGATGAGCAACTTCAGGCATTCGGTGATGCCGTTAATCAACTTCATGGAGAGCACATTTGCGCAGCCGATATGGGCTGTACTCCTGCTTATTTAGCGCACGTTCGTAAGTCGACCCAGTATGTAGTCGGCCTCATAAATAACAATAGCAGCGGCAACCCAGGGCCATTTACAGCCTACGGGACCTACCGCGGCATTCAAGCTGGCCTAAAACAGGCATTTGGATCGGAATCTGTTCAAGGAAAAACAATTGCCATACAAGGGTTGGGATCAGTTGGTGCCGAACTTGCAAGATATTTGTTCTGGGGCGGAGCACGTCTAATCTTAAATGATTTTGATGAAGACAAAGCAAAAGAGTTAGCACACAAGTATGGTGGCGTTGTTTGCTCTTCAGATAAGATCATAAGCGTCAAATGCGATGTTTTTGCTCCTTGTGCAATGGGTGGTATCCTCAACTCACAGTCTGTAAAAGAGCTCAATTGTCGTATTGTTGCAGGTGCTGCAAATAACCAGCTGCAAAATGATAATCACGCAATTGAAATGATGCAGAAAGGAATTATCTATGCGCCCGATTTCCTCATCAATTCAGGTGGGTTAATCAACGTTGCATGTGAAATTGAGCCTGAAGGGTACGATCCAGTGCTAGCGCGCGATAAAATCGATTCAATCTACGATCAATTGCTTACAACTTTCCAGATATCGCAAGAAAATCGCTGCTCGACACATCAGGCAGCTGTTGAACTTGCTAGTTACCGTTTGCGTTATGGCATCGGTAAGCGTACAACACCGCCTGTCTTCCATCATTAATGCAAACGCTGCAAGCTTACCTAACGCAAAAGGCCAATCAGGCAATTTCAGCTGCCATAGATAAAGAATATCAACTGGCAGAAATCACCCAGAGCACGCAAGAAAAATTTGGTCATTACCAGTGCAATTCCGCGTTAAAACTTGCAAAAGAGCTTAAATCTAATCCACGGGAATTAGCGCAAAAAATTGCCAAGGGAATGGGGTGCGAGCAAATTGAAAAGCTCGAAATTGCAGGCCCCGGGTTTATCAATATCACACTTTCAGCTGCTTTTTTATCAGAGCAACTCAATGCACAAAAACAAGATGCAAAACTTGGCGCTCCAACATCAGAAAAACCACAGCGCGTGATTATTGAGTTTTCATCACCAAATATTGCAAAAGAGTTGCATGTTGGACATTTGCGATCTACAATCATTGGCGATGCTATTGCAAATCTCTTTGAGTTTTTAGGACACGATGTATTGCGCCTCAATCACATCGGTGACTGGGGAACGCAATTTGGAATGTTGATCACTTATATGCGTGAGGAAGCGCCTGATGTCATCTCTGGAGATAAGCAAACCGATTTAGTAACACTTATGAAGTGGTACAAGGCAGCAAAGCAGCGCTTTGATACTGATCCCGAATTTAAAAAACGCTCTCAACTCAGCGTTGTGGAACTACAAAGAGGCGATTCTAGCGCCCACCAAGCTTGGGAGGCGATTTGTACCATTTCGCGCATGGCCTTTCATGAGATTTATTCATTGTTAGGTGTTAAGTTACAAGAGCGTGGAGAGTCATTTTATAATCCCGTCCTAGCACAAACTGTCAAAGATCTTACCTCCAAAGGGCTTGTAAAAAAATCTGATGGCGCAGCGTGTATTTTCCTAGATGGATTTAAAGGGCTGGATGGAAAGCCATTTCCGATGATCATCCAAAAAAGCGATGGAGGCTACAA
>JAUILX010000151.1 GCA_030433395.1 Chlamydiia bacterium | reverse complement strand
GTAGGATTGACGTTTGCTGTTCTGCCGCAAGTGTTTTTAAAGATGGCAGGTGGACCTGTTTATGGGGTGATATTTTTTGCGTTGCTTGCATTTGCAGCCATCACAACGGGAATTGCTCTTCTTGAAATTCCGGTGATATACTTGATTGATTCAAGGGGCTGGGCGAGAAAAAAAGCTGTTTGGTTAGTGGGTGGGTTGGCATTTTTAATCGGTATTCCATCAGCGCTCTCTCATGGGGCAAGCCCTGTGCTCTCGAATATTCGATTTTTTGATTTTGATGGGTTTTATAGCATTATGGATTTTGCTTGGGGTAATTTGGGCATGGTGGTAACCGGTGGAGCTCTTGCAATTTTTGCGGGTTGGGTTTGGGGCGCAAAAGCTGCTGGTGATGAGCTTTCAATCGGCGCTCAAGGATTTGTGAGGTTTAAACCTATTTGGATAGCTCTAGTGAAGTATTTTGCCCCTGTAGCAGTAGCGATTATCCTCATTGGGGTTTTTGTAAATTAGATTTTGCGCTATAGTTGGGGCAAGTATAGGAGAATATGACATGACAAATAACAGACACATTTCTGAAGATGAACTTGGATATAGACTACAGGTCGTCGGCAAGCATCTAGAAGTTACAGGGCCACTAAAAGATTACATCATTGAAAAGCTTGCGAAAATCGAGCGGCTAACTGATCAGATTATCGATGTGCACGTTAATATCGAAGTGCAAAAGCTAGCGAATCTTGTCAATATTGTTTTGAAATTTACTCACTTTAATATCGTTGCACATGCACAGACAGATGACATGTATGCTGCCATTGACAAGGCGTTTGATCGCCTGCAAAGAAAACTTTATAAATGGAAAACGCGCATTCAAGAATACCATCAAAAAAAACCTGTGTTTGTTGATGTACCCGTTAGTGTTTATGAAGGTTACGATGATGAGATTGAAGAGTTTAATGCTGAGATTGAAGAGCAAAATGCTATGCGTATTGCCCAGGAGCAGGGATTGCCTAAAGTGGTGAGCCAAGAAACCATTCCACTAAAAACATTGCGCACAGATGAAGCTTTAATGAAAATGACTTTATCCAATGCCCCATTTTTAGTTTATAAGGACGAAGTCCATCAAGAGCTGCGCGTTATTTACAAACGCGATAATGGTAGTTTTGGCGTTATCACACCTGTTGCCTGAAGAGCGCGTTCGCAGGCGACTTTTAAAAGTTCTGATCGAAGATTTAGGCTATCCTAAATCCCGTTTGGTTGTTGAGAAGGAACTTGCCCTTTTGCCCCACTTGTCTGGGCAGAATGTGCCAAAGCGTCGCCTGGATCTGCTTGTTTATGATCAGGGTCTTAGTCCGCTCATTGTCTTTGAATGCAAGGCCAAAGGCGTTACAAAAGCTGCTCTAGATCAAGTGCTGGGCTATAATCACGTTATTGGAGCTTCTTTTGTTGCTGTAGTCGGTGAAGAAGAGGTGCTTTGTTGTGATGCTAGCGGTCAGGGTATCGGTGGTCTAATAAAATATGATGCTTTATTGGAGATGGCATGTCGCTTGAGGTAAAAAATCCACTTTTAGCTCTAAAGGTAGCTGGGATGGCGCCAAGTTGCGTAAGGGGGAGTAGCTGGAGTGGAGAGCCTGCTAGAGTTGTGATTGCCTATGGTGTTGGAGATGGCTCTTTAGACGTTGATTGCAGCCATCTCATTTGGATAGCAAGTGATGTTGCTGATGCCTGCGGCGCTGTTGATCGTGTTACTTGCACGATGGACGAAATCAATGTTTTGAAAACAGCTCTATGGAAGTGTGTTGGAAAAAAGCGCTCCTGGATGATCATGGATGGCCTTGACTGCCGTGATGTAAAAGCTCAAGTTGAGGAGTTAATTACTGGAATTGAGTTAAGTTTATCCAAAACAGCTTATTTTGGTGTGAAGGAATTACAAAATGTTTTGCTAAACCTTGGCCAGGGATTTGATGCTTCAGCTCTATATGGAAAGTATAAGGGCGTGCCAGCGGTGGTTTGTGGAGCTGGACCATCACTTTGTGGTTCCATGGAAATGCTAAAAAAGCTGGAAGGGAGCACGATGATTTTTGCCGGAGGCTCTGCCCTAGGAGCTTTATTGGATGGAGGCGTTAGACCCTCATTTGGATTGGGGTGTGATCCTGATCCAGTTGATGAGCAGATTCAAAAAGGTCTAAGAGCTGGCACTCCCTTTTTCTATACTGCAGATTTTAGCGCAAAATTATTAAAGCAGGTTACGGGCGATAAATTTTGGGTGCGTCATTCAGGTGCACTTGCTATGGAGCAGTGGCTATGGGACAAAGTTGATGCCTTAGACATTGGTTGGAATGCAGGCACCATGTCGGCAGCTGTGGCTTGTGCTCTCGGATGTGATCCGATTGTATTTGTTGGAATGGATCTGGCTTATGGCAGTGAAACCAAGGCTGCAGGAATTGTGGACCGAGAGAATGTTGAATGTATAGACGCCACAGACAAAAATGGCGATCGGGTCAAGACAAGACGCGATTTGGTGATGAGTAGAAATTGGCTTGAAGAGCTGATTAAAAAACATCCCTCTCGCACATGGATTGATGCTACGCCCCGAGGACTGGCGATAAAAGGCACTGTTAATAGATCCCTTCACTTTAGTCCTTTGCCAGAAATAGAACTTGCCAAAGTTGCAATTAATGAAGTCGATATTTGTGCTGTTGAAAAGAGCATTGCCAGTTGCGCTGATTTGGTAAAAACAATTGAAAAAGATCCTCGTGCTCAGGTGCTCATAGAAACAGAGTGTTTTTATCGGCATTTAAGGGCCTTATGGGATATTTTTAAGCATACCTTAGAAGATAAAAATCGTTTGCAGGAATATGTATTTTACAAGCGGGTGATGGATGGATTTAGACGGATGGATTGAGCTGAAATGGCCAAATGGCCAAATGAAGCGCAAAACTTTTTACAGAAATAATAGACGCGATGGCTTAGAGCTGCTTTGGAATGAAGAGGGTGTGCTCATC
>JAUILX010000150.1 GCA_030433395.1 Chlamydiia bacterium | reverse complement strand
TGCAAGCCGTCTGCTGTGGCTCTTGGTAAAATCGTGAATAGATTGATGTCTGTATGCGCTGCTGCCCAAATTTGATTTTCTGGAGGATTTGCAGGATAGTGAATGGCGCGAACTAGAGTATTCCCTTTCTCAACCATGTCAGATATAAATGATCTATCTTGACCCATTGCAAGCGAAATTGCCTCTTGTAGTCCTTTAGAGGCATCTTCTAGTGATTGAAAGAGTTTTAGGCTTTTTTCTTTTAGCTGACCATCTTCTGGCCAAATGTTTTTGGCATAACCCAGCCCTTTTAATTCATCATCACCAAGTTCTCGCCCAATGTGATAAAATTCTTTAAAATCTTTTAAAGGCTGCCCTTTTGCTGATTCACTTTCAACATATCCTCTTTGGCCACCTATATTTGGATCAAGGCATTTGCGTTTTTCTTCCTGCGATAGGCTAAAGAATTTTTTGGCTTCCAAGTAAGATTTATCGAGTACATCCATATCAATATTGGGATTAACAACTGCAAAAAAACCAACGTCTCTTAATGCCTCGCCCACTTGGTTAACGAACGCTTCTTGTTTAGCTGGATTGTAAAAATCCTGCATATCAACAACTGGAATGGTTGAATCAAATGAGGCAAAGTTACTAACTACCATGAAAAGACCAATCAAGGTCAGAAAAAAACCGCGCATAAATATCTCCTTTGGATGCGAGTTTACAAAAGAGTTTACGATATTTGCTGGCCGAGATATTTGTCAAAAAGTATTTCAGGATTCGGTATCAATTGACATTGCTGTAAAAAGTGCTATAATGCTGGCGCTATGGCTTATGAATCTAAAAATGTAGAAGAAAAGTGGTACCGGTTTTGGGAGGATAATGGTTTTTTTAAAGCCAATCCAAAGTCGAGCAAACCTAAATTTTCAATTGTTATGCCTCCACCTAATGTGACGGGATCGCTGCATATGGGTCATGCATTGGTGAGTACGCTCCAAGATATTATTGTGCGCTGGAAGAGGATGAGCGGCTTTGAAACGCTTTGGGTCCCGGGCACTGATCACGCTGGTATTGCTACTCAAACGGTTGTTGAGCGCCACCTCATCAAAACGGAGGGCAAACGACGTATTGATTACGAGCGTGATGAGTTTGTTAAACGGATTTGGGATTGGAAAGAGGAGCATCAAGACCATATTTTAAGCCAGTTGAAGCGGGTGGGCTGCTCATGTGATTGGTCAAGACTACGCTTTACTCTCGATGATGGTGCGTCGAAAGCTGTTAAAACTGTTTTTGAAAAACTGCAGAGTCAGGGCCTGATTTATCGTGGCGATTATTTAGTGAATTGGGACCCTGTCACGCAAACAGCGTTAGCTGATGATGAGGTTGAGTATGAGGATGAAGACTCGTATCTATGGCATATTCGCTACCCTGTTGAAGGAACCGATGAATCTTTGATTATTGCTACAACACGCCCAGAGACGCTGCTTGGTGATACGGCTGTTGCTGTGGCGCCAAATGATCCCCGCTACTCCCACCTTGTTGGGAAAATGGTGCATCTACCTCTGACAGAACGCTTTATTCCTATCGTTGAAGACCATCATGTCGATGCAGACTTTGGAACGGGCGCTCTTAAAATCACTCCAGCACACGATCCTAATGACTACGAGATCGGTTTGCGTCACAATTTGCCAATGATCAATATTATGACACCCGATGGAAAAATTGCAGATGGCATATACAAGGGCTTAAGCATGAGCGATGCTCGCCTATCTGTGGAAAAAGATTTGGGTAATCTTTTGATCAAAAAAGAGCCTCATGCGCATCGTGTTGGTATATCCTACCGTAGCAAAGCAAAGATTGAGCCTTTTCTTTCTAAGCAATGGTTCTTTAAGCTTTCCGCGTTTAAAGACCAGCTGATGAATGCGGTGAAAAAAGGACATGTAGCGCTCACTCCAAAGAGCTGGGAGCAGACTTATTTTCATTGGATTGAAAATTTGCGCGACTGGTGCATCTCACGTCAGCTGTGGTGGGGTCACCGCATCCCCGCGCTCGTTGATGGTAAGCCAGACCCTGATGTGCTCGATACCTGGTTCTCATCGGCCCTTTGGCCTTTTTCAACGCTCGGCTGGCCTGGCAATACTGATGAGATGGAGGCGTTTTACCCCAATAGTCTTCTTGTGACTGGACACGATATTTTGTTTTTCTGGGTTGCTCGAATGATTCTTATGGGCGAGGTGGTTACTGGAGAGCTGCCTTTTCCTCAGGTGTTTTTGCACGGCCTTATTTATGGAAAGTCTTATTGGCGCGACAGTGAAAATGGCGTCAACTATGTCTCAAAAGAAGAGCGTCAAAGATATGATTTAGGAGAAAAGCTGCCTAAAGGTGTCCACAGCAAGTGGGAGAAAATGTCTAAGTCCAAAGGCAATGTTATCGATCCCATTGAGATCATCGATCTTTATGGCACTGATGCAATGCGTTTTGCCCTTTGTTCATCAACAACGGGTCTTCCACAAATTGATTTGGATGTACGACGTTTTGAAGAGTTTAAGAATTTTATCAATAAGATCTACAACGGCTCACGTTTTGTTTTTATGCATTTGGGTCAAACGCTGCAACTCAAGGGTGATTTAGAATTAGAAGATCGTTGGATCCTCTCTCGCTTAAACTCTGCAATTCGCAATGCCAACATACACCTAGAAGCTTTTGCTTTCGATAAGCTCGCTATGGGTCTTTATGACTTCTTCTGGAATGAATTTTGCGCTTATTATGTAGAGATTTGTAAACCTGCTCTTTTCGCAAAAAAAGGACACGAAAATAAACAAACACTGCTTGGCGTTGTTCTTGCTCATGCCCTAGCGCTCCTTCACCCAATTGCGCCTTTCATCACTGAGGAGCTGTTTTCAGAAATGAAACAGAATTCTTCTGGTGATAACCCTTATGTGGTGGCAACACAAAAAATCCTAGATGCAAAAGCACTCATTGTCGCTCCTTATCCACAATTGATTAGCAATGAAGAAATAGAAATTGAAAA
>JAUILX010000010.1 GCA_030433395.1 Chlamydiia bacterium | reverse complement strand
AAGTTGTCATCGCCAATCTTTTTGTGATCAAGCAAGTGCATCTATTTCGACTTGAAATCACCTGCTGTGACGTTTTTATCATTGGCAGCATGCTCACATTGCAGCTTTTGCAAGAGTATCATGGACGCGAGACAGCAAAAAAATGCGTTTGGATTGGCTTTTTTAGCATGCTTTTCTTTGGTGTCATGAGCCTCATTCATTTGGGATACGCTCCAAGCACCCTTGATCAAACTCACGCCTCTTTTTCTACCATTTTGTCTAAATCTCCACGCATTCTCCTTGCTTCGTTCCTCACTTTCCTCATCTGCCAACGTCTCGATATTCGCCTTTTTGCCTTTGCTAAAAAACATCTGCCAGAAAAATCCCTTTTTATGCGCAGCGGCCTCGTGCTAATTCCTACACAGCTGCTCGACACAATCCTCTTTACGTTTCTTGGACTCCTTGGTGTGCTCGAGCATCTTGGATCCATCATCATCGTTAGCTTCACCATCAAGGTTTGTGTCATTTTTCTTATGAGCCCCCTCACCATCCTCTCTAAGCGCATGGCTAAAGCATGAAATTTGAAGTACTACAAACATCAAAAAAGTCACGCGCACGCGTTGGACGCCTGCATACGCCTCACGGCATCATCGATACACCAAACTTCGTCGGCGTGGGCACAAATGGAACTATAAAATCACTAGACAATGCAACTGTTTCACAAATTGGGTTGCAGCTGATGTTTTGTAACACCTATCATCTGCTCTTGCAGCCAGGACCTGATGTCATTAAACAAGCAGGTGGCCTGCACTCTTTTATTAATCGTAAGCTCCCCATCATTACAGACTCTGGAGGATTTCAGGTTTTTTCACTTGCCTACGGCTCTGTAGCAAACGAGCTAAAAAGCAAGGGCAAGAAACAAAATGATGGATCGGTTCTAAAAATCACAGAAGAAGGCGTTTTGTTTCGGTCCTATCGCGATGGTGAAAAATTTTGGCTAACACCCGAATCTTCAATCGCTGCACAAAAATCGCTAGGAGCCGATATTATCATTCCCTTTGATGAGCTGCCGCCCTACCACATCGACTCTGACAAACTCAAAGCCTCTCTTGATCGCACCCACCGCTGGGAAGAGCGCTCCCTAAACGCACACCTTGAGCATCCCAACGGACAAGCCATGTACGCTGTGATTCATGGAGGCGTCGATCGCCTCATGCGCCGCCACAGCGTTGAGACGTTATCCAAACTTCCCTTCGATGGCTTTGCCATCGGCGGCAGCATGGGAAAAACAAAACCTGAAATGGTTGAAATGCTCACGCACACCATGCCACTACTTCCAACAGAGACCCCAAATCATTTACTGGGTATCGGCGATCTAGAATCACTTGCCGCCTGCGTGCCGCTTGGCATCGACACATTCGACAGCTCCTATCCAACTAAAGCCGCTCGCCACGGCCTTCTACTCACGCAAAAAGGTCCGCTCAAGCTTGGCCTTGCGGCCAACCGCACGCACTTTGGGCCCATCGAGCAAAACTGCACCTGCCCCACCTGCCAAACTTACTCTCTTGCCTACCTGCATCATTTGCACAAAGCAAAAGAGCTCACCGCGCTTAGCTTAACCAGCGTGCACAATTTGCACTTCATGGTTCAGCTGATGGCCCGCTATCGGCAGGCCATCTTGCATGGTGAGCTCTAGTCACAATTCCATATGATCAGATTCTATGCTCTGAAAGATTCATCCATAGCTTCTGAGTTGTATATGACACCTCTTTTCGTATGTAATGCTCTGCTCACAGCATCAGAAACATCCATTGTTTTATACGACTGACCCAGAAAGCTAATATCAATTTTGTTGGAATTGCTATGTACAGCGATCTCATATCCCAATAACTTCATAGCATCATTTATTTCAAAGACTCTTTTTTGTGTAGTATCTTCAGAATTAAACTCTTTTAAATACCTGTTCACTTCTTGTCTTTGTTCAGCAACCTTATCTGCTACAGTTGCGTTGGTATATTTTAATGCGTTTGGCGTAATAAAGTGACCAATAGTACGGCCGTTTTTTATCACATTTACACGACCAGTAATTTTCTCATCTTGCAATAAAGTGTATCCAGCAGAAGCTGCCAAAGTCACTTGCTTGCAAAACTCTTCTCGATTCTCTTCATTAGCAATTAATCCTGCTTGATGGTTACGCTTAAAGTCCACTAGCATCCTAATTTTATCTGTTACAAAAAAGCATGTTCCTCTAATAGCCTTATAACCAAACTCAATTGCAAGCTTAATTGGTAGAGCTAGGATAAGACCTGCTAAAATGATTTTTTGTAGCTGTGTTCTGTCAGCCCATTTGCAAGTGAATAAAGCTGCTGTACCTGCTGCACTCACCCAAAATGCTGTATCATTGCTAGTAGCTGCTGCTGCTCTATTTACAAGCCATTCGCGTGGAGTGGCATAGGTATCAGCGCTAGTCAGGGTGCTTTTTGTTTGAGATGCAAGACCACTTAGCCTTTGTCCAACATAGTTAGCCTGACCTTTAGCAGCTTCATAATTCTCGTAAATTTGTGTTCTTAGCTTATTAACTCCGCCTTTGGTGACTGAATCTGTAGCCATAACTTTTCTCCTTGTTTGTTTACCTTGTGGTTTTCACCGTTAAGATTGCCCCATCGTAAGATAAAGAAAGTTTTAAGACAAAGAAAATTTTTCTTATGTTGTAAACGCCTGAAAATCTGGGAAATGCGCAGACTTTTTTTGACAACTAACGCGAGTTGCGAATCAATTGTCTATGAAATGGTGCAGTTTTTTCTAAAATTCCCATCAAAAAGATGGATTTTACAGACAGCAGAATGCATTTGACGACACTATCTAAATAGGCTTGAGTGCTTTTTTGGCAATTTCATCTTTATAAACAACCCACATTCCAAAGAGCATGATGGCAGTTCCTGCAAAGATCACCCAGGAGGGACGCTCGCCGAGAAGAACCCAGCTATTGATCGATGCAAAGATGGGGCTAAGCAGACCGACAAAGGAAAGGAAGGTTGCTGTGAAGCGCTTGAGCAGATAACCATAGAGGTTAAAGCAAACGATATTGGAGATGAATGTCATGAGCAAAATGGTGCTGATAAGAGGTGTGAGGTTGTGTGTTGATACTGGAAGCGGGTTCCAGCTATCAATGAAAAAGGAATGAATTAAGGCTAGACAGCCGCCAAGCAGCATGCTGGTGCCGTTGGCCATGAGAGGCGATACGGCTTGATCTTTGACGGTCACACGCAGAATCACCCACCCGTAGACGGAGAAAAGGGCAGCTCCTGCAATAGCCAGCTCTGGCAGGGATAGCCAGCTGGTGATCGAAAAGAGCTCTTCGGCTCCACTTTGGGAGAGTAAAACGGGAATAAAGCCCAAAAAGCCAATGGCAAACCCAATCCATTTGCGCGAGCTCATCCGCTCTTTGAAGTGAATATAGGAGAAAAGAGCTGCAAAGAAGGGAGACAGGCTGTAAATAAAACAGGTTTTTGCAGCGGTTAGATGCTGCAGGCCCCAAAATTCGCAGATGTTGGTTAGATAGATGGAAAAAATTGAGAGTAGAATTAAAGATAAGATTTGTCGCTTGGAAAGGCGAAAGCTAGAGCGTTTTCTAATGGCAAGAAATCCGACAAGGATGAGTCCTGCAAGTGTCATACGGGCTCCAGTTAGAAAAATTGGAGGTCCATAATTCAATAAAATTTTCCCTAATGGAAAACTCGAAGACCAGAGGAAGTAGAGTAAAATCGGAAGTATCAGCAAAATTCTTTCCTAGCTAAAAAATTGTATTCATTCTACCATTCATTTAAACAACCAGTCAATAGTGGATATTTTGAAAAAGTTATTTAACTTGATGAGATTTAGAAAACCTGCCTTTGCCCAAGGGGTAGCTCCTGCAAAAGAAAGTATCGGATTTGGCACTTTTTATGGTGTATTTTTGCCTGGCATTTTGGCCATTTATGGGGTTATTCTTTTTTTAAGACTGGGCTGGATCGTTGGAATTGTGGGATTGCCAACCACGTTTGCTATCATTTCTTTTGCTTTTTTGATAACTTTGATCACTTCGATATCGATTGCTGCGATTGCAACAAATATGCGCGTTGGAACAGGCGGCGCTTATTTTATAATTTCCAGATCGTTTGGGCGGGAGCTGGGCTCATCTATTGGTCTTGCTCTTTGCGGGGCAAAGACGCTTAGCGTAGCTTTTTGTGTCATGGGTTTTGCCGAGTCACTCCACACAATTTTACCTATGGTCCCAGTGCAAGCGCTTGGCATGGCAACTCTTGTAGCCCTTGGCGCTCTAGTCTATGTATCTAGTGATGCAGCGATTAAGGCTCAATTTGTTATTTTCTTAATTATAGGCGTGGCATTTGTAACCTTGTTTTTTAGCCATTACACGCCATCTGATACTGATTTGATGTTGCAAGCTCCAGCACCGTCTGGCTTTTGGTTTGCATTTGCGATTTTCTTTCCAGCAGCAACAGGTATCGAAACAGCTGTTGCCATGTCTGGAGATCTAAAAAATCCTAAGCGCTCTTTATCAGTTGGCACGCTTGCTATCGTCATTGTGGCTTATATCACCTACATGGGTATTGCTTATTTTTTAGCCAACAACATCCCACGATCAATACTTGCCAGTGACCCACTTATTGTTTTAAAATTTGCTCGCATTAAGACTTTTGTGCTGTTAGGTGTTTGGGCTGCAGCTCTTTCTTCTGCCATCGGCAGCTTGATGGCAGCTCCACGCATGATGCAAGCCATTGCCAAAGATGGTGTTTTTCCCAAGTTCTTAGCGAAGGGCTCTGGCCCGATGAATGAGCCTAAAATCGCAAGCGCTGTGACGTTTGCTTTTGCTATGGTTGCTGTTTATTTTGGATCATTAAATGCGATTGCCCCGTTCATGACAATGTTCACATTGATTGCTTACGGCATGGTCAATGTAGGTGCAGGTATCGAGTCATTTTTGAGCAATCCAAGCTGGCGGCCATCGGTTGCCGTTCCAGCAATGATTCCCATGGCAGGCACGGTGCTTTGCACTATTGCAATGCTTATGATTGATCCAGGTGTTGCAATGCTATCGCTAGCTGTTGTCTTTTGTGTCTATGTCTACTTGCGCCGTCGCAATCAGCATAGATCTTGGGATGATTTGAGAACTGCGATTTTGCAATACCTTTGCCGATTTGCGATCTATCGCTTGATCAATGCTCCCGCTTCTCCTAAATCGTGGCGCCCAAATTTCCTTGTTTTTACCAGATCCCCTACTAAATTCAATGCTATCTTTAAGCTTGTATCCTGCATCACACGCGATCGCGGGTTTTTAACGCTTGCATCTTTTGTTCCAGAAACAGAAAACGATGTTGGCAGACCTGTTCGGCATTGGGAAAAACTTGTTTCAGCTTTTTTAAGCAAGCACCATACGACAGCGCTTGTAAAGTTAACCCACGCAAAGGATCCATCAAGGCAAATCCGCGACTTGATATCGGCCTATGGCATGGGACCCATCAGACCAAACACAATTGTATTGGGTATGCCTAGATCAACACAAACACTTGAATCGATGCTACAGAATTTAGCGTTTGCACAAGAGCAAAAATGCAATGTGCTCATGATTGGTGAGTCTGAACTGACCTCAAACAACAAGTTAATCGATATCTGGTGGGATGATAACGATCGCAAGTCATCTGAGTTTATGCTACTGATTGCTCTTCTTCTGCATCGCAGCGATGAATGGAAAAAAGCTAAGCTTAACTTGAAAAGCTATGTGATAAACGAAGAAGGCAGATCAAAGCGCGAGGATTATTTCCGTAATTTTCTCCATACAAATCGCCTACCTATGGCAACCGAGGTAATCATCATTGATGCGTCTTTGCCATTAAATGAAACAATCCTTAAACATTCAAAGGGTGCTGATTTAGTTATTCGCAGCCTTGATGGAGAAGCAGCATCGCTTTCTGAGCGTATGGACCTTACAAAACACTTTCCTCAAGTGATGTTTTGTAAAAATGCTGGCCATGTTGAGTTCACTTCAATTTTTACTTAAAAGGGGTCGAGCAAGACAAGCTCACGCGCCTTAAATAAACCAAACAGTCTTCTTAATTTATAGTTAAACGATTTGTGGAAAAATGCGGTTACCTAGATTCGAACTAGGGACCTCAACATTATCAGTGTTGCGCTCTAACCAACTGAGCTATAACCGCGAAGTTTGGAGGCAAGGAGAATCGAACTCCTGACCTTCTGAATGCAAATCAGATGCTCTACCAGCTGAGCTATACCCCCAAAGGACAGATCATATCATTATCGTTGAATTTTGGGCAAGGGTGTTATAAAATGTTGCAATATGGAAAACACACAGATGCAGAGCGGTTCTATGAGAACCCTGTTAAAAATTTCTTTACCTCTTATGGTATCGTACTTATCGATGTTCGCAATGATGTTTGTCGACCGCGCTTTTTTGGCTCAGCTGTCAACAGATGCTCTTAATGCGTGTGTTAAAGCCGGAATGCTTGGCTGGACCATCAATTTGGGCTTTGTGACACTGGCGTCCATGGCTGAGGTCTTTGTTGCTCAGTACAACGGAGCTAAAGCTTATAGCAAACTGGGAGTCCCTGTCTGGCAAATGCTATGGATGGCTTTGTTTTCTCTTGCTACTTTCATCCCAATGGCTATGTGGTGCGGCGATCTAATTTATGGGGCTTCGACTCTTGCCAGCACCTACTTTAAATGGATTGTTCTTTTTGGCCCATTTTATGTCATGCTCTCAGCGCTAAGCGCTTTCTATATTGGACAAGGCAAGACTATGATTATTACAGTTCTTGCCGTCGTTGGTAATGCAGTGAACGTGGTGCTCGACCCTATTTTTATCTTTGGGATACCAGGAAAGTTCCCAGCAATGGGCGTTTTAGGAGCTGCCCTTGCCACAGGTTTTGGAGTTCTTCTCCAAAGCGGCGTGCTTTTTTTCATGTTTGTCCACAAGCGTAATCGAGAAGCTAAAGGTTCAAATGCCTGGCGCTTTTCACTATCTGATTTTATGCGCTGCTTTAAAGTTGGCATCTCCCCTGCTGTCTTTGTTTTCTTAGAAATGTTTGGCTGGACTGTTTTCTATCACATGATGGGAATGATTTCTGAGCAACACTTATTTGTGGCTGGAGTCTGCCAAAGCATTTACATGCTATTTATCTTTTTTGGCCTAGGTCTAGAAAAAGGCGCAGCAGCCATAGCTGGTAACTTCATTGGCGCAGGAAAGCTTAGCGAAATCAATCGTCTAGTGCGCTCAGGCCTCAAGCTCATCGGTTTATTTGGAGCTGCTACTGCCGTCTTTATGATCTTTTACCCTGATGCCTTAGCTGGATGGTTTATTAAGAGCAACTTCGCTCTTAAGGGAGCTTCGATGATGCATATCAAACAAGCTGCATCGGATCTAATGCAAGCTAAAATGCTTATTAAAACTGGACTGATCTTAATCTTCTTTTATATGGTCATGGAAAAAATACGCTGGCTCTTCAGCGGAATTCTTACATCTGCTGGCGATACGTTTTTCTTACTTGTAGCAGGCTCACTTTCTGTTTGGCTTATTTTAGTGCTTCCAACCTACCTGCTCGTTGTTAGGCCCAGAGCATCGATCACAGTCGCTTTTGTGATTTGGGTTGTCTACAGCTTTATGACTGCCTCTCTATTTTTTGCTCGCTTCTTGCAAGGCAAATGGAAAGCACTCGATATCCTAGAAGAAAAAGTGCCAACAGTTGAGTAAAATTATTTTTTACTATATCTGTAAGATATGGGAAAAAAAAGAATTGTTATACTGGGCGGGGGTTTTGCCGGTATCTATACTGCGCTCTACCTTGAGAAGTTTTTGAAGCCAGGCGATGATGTTGAGGTCGCGCTTGTTAATCGCGAAAATTACTTCGTCTATCAGCCCATGCTGCCAGAGGTTGTCGGCGGCTCACTCGATATTTTAGACACAGTTAATTCAATCCGTAAGCTTTGCCCAAAAACGCGCCTGTTTGTGCGTGAAATTGACTCCATTGATCTCGAAAATAAACAGGTGGTTCTAGCGCCACAATTTAGCCATAAACCCTACTACTTACCTTACGACCACCTCGTTTTTGCACTTGGTAATGTCACCGATTTTCGAGGCATGGTCGGAATCCATGAACATGCTCTACCATTTAAGAACCTAGCTGATGCTTTGCAGATTCGCAATCGTGTCATTGAAGCTCTAGAAAATGCTTCAGCACAAGATGATCCTGATCAGAAAAAACGCCTACTGACCTTTGTTGTCGGTGGTGGCGGCTTTTCTGGAACAGAACTTGTTGCAGAGATGAATGATTTGGTCCATACCCTTTCCAAACAATATCCCCGTATCAAAAAAGAAGAGATCAGCGTCCATCTCATCCACAGCAAAGACCGCCTGATGGAGCGTGAACTAAGCGAGTCGCTTGGCATCTATGCCCAAAACATCCTACAAAAAAGGGGCGTGAATATTCATTTTGGCGTGCGTCTGGCATCCGCTACTCCGAATGAGGCCGTACTCGATAGCGGCGAAAAAATCCCAACTAAAACCGTGATTTCAACCGTGCCATCCATGCCTAACCCTGTTATTGAAACACTCAATATTCCAAATATCAAAGGGCGCATTAAGACTGACCTCACGCTTCAAGTGGAAGGATCCGATCATTTGTGGTCTTGCGGCGACTGCGCAGCTATTCCCAACGGTGAGAGTTTTTGCCCACCAACGGCACAATTTGCCATCCGCGAGGCAAAATGCCTAGCAAAAAACCTCTGCGCATCTTTGCGCGGGTCCAAGAAAAGCGACTTTCATTTTAAGGCAATGGGGATGTTGGGCGCATTGGGCCACCACAGCGCTGTTGCAGAGCTCTTTGGCAAAATAAAATTCTCGGGCTTTTTGGCTTGGTTTTTTTGGCGCCTTGTTTACTGGGCCAAGTTACCTGGCGTTTCACGCAAGGTCAAAGTGGCATTTTCTTGGCTACTCGATTCTATTATTCCGATTGAAGCAGTCCAGCTTAAAATTTCACCTTCTCAAGGAATTGCTCAGCTACACTTTGAGCCTGAGGAAATCATTTTTCATGAAGGTGATATTGGTGATTACCTCTACATCATCGTCGATGGTGAAGTTGAGGTCTATCAAGAACGAGATGGTCAAAAGAAAGTGATTTCAACATTGGGGCCAAGCACTTACTTTGGAGAAATGGCTCTGATGAATCAGCGTACACGCTCAGCCACTGTGCGCTGCACAAAACCCACC
This sequence comes from Chlamydiia bacterium, assembly GCA_030433395.1. Taxonomy (GTDB): domain Bacteria; phylum Chlamydiota; class Chlamydiia; order Chlamydiales; family JACKPQ01; genus JACKPQ01. The sequence continues at coordinate 7,208 of JAUILX010000010.1, read as the reverse complement.
AACCTGCTGGCCTTAAGAAAAAGCGATTTTGGAATGCTAATTTCTAATTTTACCGGTCTAAAAGAGCAGATCCACGCAGAAGAAAAATCCCGACGTAAAGAGCTAGAGAGATGAAATCAAAACTGCAACCCAATATAGACTGAGCAAGGAGCTGTAATACAAAACAATGCTACTTTTTGAATATACGTCAATTGATCTGAATTTTTAAGAGCTGTAAATACACGGGCTACTGCGGGCCGGTTACTGGGAATAAGATTTGTGAATACGACAGCAAAAATGCCCCGGACAGTACCCCAAAGTAGCAACTTTGGATTCTTGTATATTCTGGTAAAAGTAGCTCCGTTAATTCCATTTTTTATAATCCCAAGAAAACCTATACCTGATACAGAAAATGTTTTCGTATACCCGGCTCCTGGACCTCCATCAAAATTTGGATGCGTTTCATTAGATCTTTCTGGTTTGACATGAAGTTTAACCGTCGGAAATAATATAATAGCATGCCATAATTGCGCTAACAAAGGGGGTTGCTCCCATAACGCGGAGTAGCTAAGCTCTCCAATATAAAAAACTGGCTCATAAAGGAGCCTCAAAAAAAGGAGCAACCCCCTTTGTTAGCGCAATTATGGCATGTTATTAATGAATGTTTCCATTAAATGGTGGCTTTTTCTTAGAGAAAATTCCAAGGGCAATAAGAGATCCCATAACGATGGTGCCAATACCAAGCATGGCATAGCCATCTAAAGCTTCTTTCCAAATAATCCAGTCAAAGAAGGCGCCAAAAATCACTGTCGAATAAAGCACAGATGCAACTTGTGGACCTTTTGCATGCTCATAGGCTTTTGTCAGAACGTACTGATAGATCACGCCAATCAGCCCAATGACCACTAGACCAATCCAGAAAATTTGACTTACAAAGGCCCAAGATGTTGCAAGCGGCACAGCTGTAATAGGAATGGAGATAAGCATGTAATAGAGCATAATTTTTGGAGGAGACTCGGTCTTTGTTAAACGTCTGACAGTGCTAAAAGCAACTGCCCCAAAAATACCTGATGCCAAACCAACAAGCGCGGCCATGTCAAAGACGGTATTTGAGGGCTTAAGGATACAGGCAACACCTGCAAAGCCGATAAACAAACCCCACCAAACGTGAGCTGGTGGCCGTTTGCCGAACCAAAGAAATACAATTAAAGGCATGAACAGAGCTCGTGTATAACTGAGCAATAGCGCATCGACTAAGGGAAGATATTTAATCGCATAGACCAGACAGTACATAGCAGCCAGACTCGCAAAGGCCCGTAGAATGTGAAGTGGCGCATGCCTTGTTGATAAGCTCATTTTCTTCTTACGGGCAAACAAAACAGGAAATAGAAACAAAAGAGCAAAAAGCTGGCGAAAAAAAACGATCATCTGATTGGGCACACTCTCTGAAATTAACTTGATGACTAAACCAGAGCCAGCAAAAAGAAAAGCTGCTAACAGTGAGTAGATTACAGCCAGTTTCACATTATATTCACGCATATTCTTTTGATACCAAAGGAGTATTATAATTTCAAATACATAATAACTATATAAAAACTTATTTGTTTGAAAAATAAAAATAATTGATGTAAAATTAGAATTAATAAATCAAAAAAGGACTAATGAATTAAGCATGATTAATAGCACTAATATCGTTATACCGGAGAGACTTCAAAAATCGGATTTTCAGTATACTCCTAAACGTCAAAGAGGCGTCACACAACTACTTAAAGACACATTTTCTGACGCTCGTTCTCCAGATATAAAAGACATTGCCCATTCCGTCTTATCACAGGGTCCAATCAATATCTCACCAGATCTAAGTAAAGGCATCACCTACCCTATCGAGTCGAGTCCTCTTAAATCAGTGCGCATCATCCTGCCAGACCCTAAAAAGGGCTCCAGTAAAATTGTTTACCGAACGTTAACTTATACCAGTGATCATAAAGTAGAAGAACAAGCTGTAAAAGAGTTAAAAGATCCGTTAGGTAACGAAAAAGAATTTGACCAAGAAAGCTGGGTAAAGGACTGCATCAAGCAAAAGCTTCCTGAAGATTTTGAAGAGGCTCAAAAAGTTTTAGATCTTCCAATTTCCAGAGGGTATAATTTAAAAAATCAGCCCCGATTAATTTCGAAATATAGTGACAACACATTAGGATCAAGGCCTCTGACATCTGAAAACGCTCTATCCGTCACGCTTGAAACATTTTTAGATTTAAGCAAAGGGTTGTCCTATTTGCATAAGGCTGGAATTGTTCACGGTGATATTAAGCCCGAAAATCTCCTGGCACCAGATAACAATAGCCTTGGTAAGTTAACTGATTTTGGCCTGGCAAAATTAGCCAGTGGTCCACCACCACAACTGTTCTGTGCAACCCCTTTGTATTTACCTCCAGAATATAAAAATAAGACAACGACTTTTAAAAGTGATGTCTATGCACTAGGCTTAAGTCTGATGTCTGAGCTAGAAGACAAAGTATTTCCAGCCTTGCTAAAAAGACAAGCTGTCAGCTCATCAGCCGGTCAAAGTTTGGTAGAGCAATTAGCCACTTTTAGCAAATACAGAACCCCAAAGCAATATTTTAAAACGGAAATTCAGCAATACAGGAACGATGGACATTTCGTACGATTCATGCAAAAAGGCACCAGTCAAAAGAAGAATTATTACTATATTTTCCCCACTTGGAATGAGCGTGATCACCTCTGGAGTCACCTTCTCCATGCTATAGAACCCTCTCTAAATCCCCACGAATATGATACTCTAACATCCCTATACAATCTAGCACTACAGTCGATAAAAAAAGAAAATATCCGTCCAACTGCGATGGATTTTCATCAACAGATTAAAGGCGTCTTTGACCGTGTTCAACTTGATTATGCAAGAGAAGAGGCCACTGCAAGCTCATCTCTAGCATCACTAAACTCCAATAGTAATACTCAACTTCTGCAGATAGAGCCATCTGAAACCTTTAAGCGTCCCCTCGCGGGTTCAGGCTCAGAATCCAAAACGCGCAAGCGTTTTCGATTAGACAGTTCGTCTTCACCTTCATCATCTTCTTCAATGTAGGGCCTTGTAGCTCTTTGAGCCATTTGTCCGTACAATTCCGGATCAATCTCAATATATTCAATTGGAAGTTCTACGACAGGGCAACCAGTAAATGAGGGCATGGGATCTTTATGAATAACCCATTGAGGTATTTCGTAAATGGGACATCTATCGAAGCACACCGCGATACCGTCTGGATATCTAGGGACTGTTTGGACTTTCGTATCACTTAAGTCGACCCTACGCAGTTGAGGACATTGTTTGAGCACACTAAATGGGTTAAACATCAACGGATTACCAGTCAACAGTACAGTTTCAGCCTTTTGAAGATAGGGAGCCACCCAATCTGGTAAATCAAAAATTCCTAAATTACTTAAGTCATATGTAGAGCTTTCATTACAAAGCTTTGGCCAAATTTTATCATAATACAGGGCTTGTCCGACAGCTGACATATCAACTCCTAAATTTACTTGATAGAGAGATCAGCCTACGACAACTTATTATTTTCTGTCTAGAAAAATTGTTTGAGTCGGATAAGCCAATTCTGCTCCATGCGTATTTATGAGAGACATTGACTTAAGCAAAATGTCTTCTTGTACATTTTGAAAGTGAGCCTTATCGGTTGTTTTAGTGAACATGTAGATCTCGATATCTAAAGATGAAGATCCAAATTCTACTAAGTTAATCCGAATGGTTTGCTTCGAGTCTATTTCAGGATGGTTTTGGGCCATCTCTTTGAGTGCTGCTACAATATCCAGCACTTGTTGTGCATCACTGTAGCGCACGCCAAGTGAGGTTTTTATACGTCTGTTATGCATGCGTGAGGGGTTTTCTATTGATATATTAGAAAAGATGCCGTTGGGAATATATAAAGGACGCTTATCAAAGGTACGAACGCGCGTTAAGCGCCAACCAATGTTTTCAACAATCCCTTCAATGTTTTGGTCTGGTGAGCGGATCCAATCCCCTATTGAAAAAGGGCGATCCCAATAGATCATAAACCCACCAAAAAAATTAGCAAGCAGATCTTTTGCAGCGAATCCAATAGCTGCAGCGCTGATCCCGCCAAAGGCAACAACGCCTGATATGGGTACACCAAAAGATTGCAAAATAATCAATATCGCTGTGATAAAAATTGACGTTCGAAATAATTGCCCAATTGCCTTAACCGATGTTTCGTCTAAATGCGCTCGCTTAGATTTGTGATCCATAAGATTTTGCTCGAATCGGTTGACAATGCGAACCAGAAACCAAATAAAGATCAGACCAACACCCATTTTACGAAACGAAACTAGAAAAACATTGAGTTGATCAGTCACTATTTGCAGTGACAAAATTAAGCTAATAAACCAAATCAATACTTGGAACGGAGTATGTGCACTTTTTACAAGACTAAGTCTCCAAAAGCGACTGCATTTTTCTAGCCTTGTCACTAAACGCTTATGGATACAACTTTCAATAGCACACACCACAAACGCTGCAACTATAAAAATAAATGATTGAAATACCCAACTATATTGCTTAAAAAATTGAGCAATATCCATCTTATTTTTCTGCTAGATGAATTGTTTGTGTTGGAAATGCAACTTGTGCCCCGTGCTCAGCAACAATTGCTAAAACTTTGAGAAAAACGTCTTCTTGGACGTTCTGATAGTGGCCCCAATTGGTCGTTTTGGTAAAGGTGTAAATTTGAATATCGAGTGACGATGGGCCAAATCCAACAAAGTTTACAAGCAATAGCTGCTTAGTATCGATATCTGGATGGTTTTGAAGCATTTCACGCGCTGATTTTAAAATTCCAGGCAGCTTACTGGCATCATCATAACGCACTCCCACGTTAGCCTTGATGCGCCTATTGCGCATGCGTGAAGGATTTTCAATTGAGATATTAGAAAAGATCCCGTTGGGAATATAAAGGGGCCGCTTATCAAATGTGCGGAGGCGCGTTAAGCGCCAGCCAATGTCTTCTACAATGCCTTCTATATCGCGGTCTGGTGAACGAATCCAATCACCAATCGCGAAGGGGCGATCGAGATAGATCATAAAACCACCAAAGAAATTTGCCAGCAAATCTTTTGCAGCAAAACCGACTGCAGCAGCTCCAATTCCACCAAAGGCAACAACACCTGATATTGGCACGCCAAATGACTGCATGAGTATAAGAACGGAGGTGATTAAGATTGATACTCTAAGAAGCTGGGCAATTGCTTTAACGGATGTTTCGTCCATCTTAAAGCGCTTGGATTTCGCTTCGATTAAGTTTGTTTCAACCTGACGAATCAAGCGAATTAAAAACCAGACAAGTAAAAGAGCAACACCAACCTTGCGCATTGGAACAAAAAAGTCAGCAAGAGGAAAATCATCAGCTTGCGCAGCAGCTGTTTGGGCCGCAAGCAGAAGGCCTATAAGCCAAATCATTACATGGAATGGAGCATGAAAGGCTTGAGCTACAGCTAACTGCCATGGATGATTTTTATCTTGAAGCTTTGGTATAAGTCGCTTATGAATGCGAGTTTCAATGTAACTTGCAATGAGAGCAATAAAAATAATACAAAAGGCCTGAAAAGCCCAAGTGTATGTTCCAAAAATTTGACCTAGTTCCATGAACTCAAGTATAACAAGTTAGGGGGGAGATCGTCTATGGATATTTTTATTGCAGGAACTACAGGCTATATCGGCAAGCGTTTAATGCCTTATTTACTTGAGAAGGGACACCATATTTTTGCTCTGAGCCGCGGGGCTGGACGCACTGAAGTGCCGCCTCATCAAGTAAACAATTTTACTGAGATCCAAGGCGACCTTCTAGAATGCCTTCCTCCTCTTCCCAATAACATAGATATTGCCTACTATCTAGTGCATTCCATGAAAGACTCCTCTGATTTTGCCGAGCTTGAAGCAAAAGCTGCAACAAATTTTGTTACCGCCCTTAAAAAAACCAAAGCCAAGCAAATCATCTTCATGTCTGGAATTGCCAACGAGCAAAACATGTCAGTTCATATTCAATCTCGACTGCATGTCGAGGAGCTTTTTAAGAAAAGTGGAATTCCCACAACGATTTTGCGAGCGGGAATTGTGATTGGATCTGGAAGCGCATCGTTTGAAATTATACGAGATCTTGTTGAAAAGCTGCCTATCATGGTTGCTCCAAAATGGGTATTAAATCGATGTCAACCAATTGCTATTTACGATGTCATTTACTATTTATCAGCTGTCTCAGGCCCCAAATGCTACAACCAGACATTTGATATAGGCGGACCTGATATTTTAACCTACCGTGATATGCTCTTAATCCTAGCGAAAGTGCGAGGACTAAAACGGTGGATTATTAACATTCCTTTTTTATCTCCTCGCTTGTCAAGCTATTGGCTCTACCTAGTAACAGCGACTAATTTTTTTCTCGCACGCACGCTAGTGGATAATCTGGCAAATAATTTCATCTGTAAAGATCAGCGCATTCAAGAGATCTTTTCTCACAAATGTTTAAGTTATCAGGAATCTATTGAGCGTGCTTTCGAAAAAATTGCGGAAAACACTGTAGTCTCTGGTTGGCGAGACGCGTTGAGCGCAAGCGGTTTTAAACCTGATTTCAACCACTACATGCAGGTTCCAAAGGAGGGATGCTTATTTGATCACCATTCTTTTAAATTTACTGGTGACCCACAAAAAGTCTTAGAGAGAATTTGGTCCATCGGTGGAAAAACGGGTTGGTATGGAACTGACCCTTTATGGAATATCAGGGGGCTCATTGATCGAGCGCTAGGAGGAAGTGGTTTGCGCCGAGGAAGAACACGCACAAATCAGATTTTACCTGGAGATGCGATTGATTTCTGGCGTGTTCTAGTTGCTGACAAAAGTAAACAGCGGCTGTTGCTCTACGCTGAAATGAAATTGCCAGGGGAAGCTTGGCTTGAATTTCGCATTGAGAGTTACGGAAACAATCATGAGCTACATCAAACGGCTACTTTTCGCCCTAAAGGAGTTTTTGGTAGACTTTACTGGTACATACTGCTACCCTTTCATAAGATTATTTTTCCCCAAATGGGCAAAAACATGATTAAACGAGCGTTTTCATGAAAATACTGATTGCCGGAGCAAGCGGAGCCGTTGGAGCTCCTTTGACGGATCACCTGCTTAAAGCTGGTCA
>JAUILX010000149.1 GCA_030433395.1 Chlamydiia bacterium | reverse complement strand
CAAATGTAGCATAAGAGGCTTTTTAAAACTAGATTAAAATCTTGTTTACTAAATTGAAAAAAGTGGTATAGGTATGTCCTTATGGATTTAGTTTCTTTGACTGGATGTGAGCAAGCCCATTACGAGCCGCTAACGCGCATTTTGCGTGTGCTAAGGCCGTCTGCAGAGCCCAAGACAAAGATTGAAGGTCATGGACTTAAGGTTAGCATTTTCTTCATCTGCTCAAAAAATCCGGGAGCTGGGAAGTTTGTCTACGATATGATCTCTCGTTGGCTCATCCCTACAAAAAAGCTCTCAGTGGCTCTTTTTTTTACAACGAATTTTACTTATCAAGATGGAGACTGGACAGCGGGTGAGTTGAGCTTTAAATTAAATACTTTGCAAGAGCTAGAGGAGGCGAAAAAGGGTTTTAAGAGGCTTGTTAGAGAGCTGGAAATGGGGCTATCTTCACAGTATTTTGCGCAGCGTATTTTAGAGATGAAAGGGCTATCTGGTGAGGAGAAGTTAACGCATGCTCAGGATCGTCTGGCTGAATTGACTCGGAGGTTTTCGATTCCACAAGATGTTCTGATGACGCTGCAACATTTTGCATCGGTCGTTTCTAAGCTAAAGGTGAGGGAGCGCTCAATTGCGGGTTTGACGCGTTTAATTTTGCATGTGCATCGTTTGTTTGAGGAAGGTGGCATTAAAGTGTTGCCGCAGGTAATTGATACGCCGCTTGGCTTTTGTAATACTCTTGGTGTTGTTATTGGAAGGGCTCAGCAGGGTAGACGCGAGCTTTTCGATCACAAGCAGGCTTTAAAAGCATTAAGAGGCATTTTCCCCAATTGTGTCGAAGCGCTCAGATATGTGCGCTCACATCCGTATAAGTCTCATCAAGTGCTCTATGTTGAGATCGAGAAGAAAAGCGGAAAGGCTTTTTCGTTAAGGGATGTTAATGAGTGCTATAAGCGCTTACCTGAATTGATCGAAGCGAGTGCTGAAAAGTTAGTGCATCCAATGGCGCGCATGCGCAATGAAGAAGAGGTGATGCGTAATTTGATTTCACTTGCCAAAGAGATTCGTTTTGTAAAAGATGAGCCTCAGGTGATGATTTCGCTTGAAAAGCAAACAGAGAAAATGCTTATTTTTACAGTTTTAGTGGTGTCGCTAACTGAGCTGAATTTTCATGGTGATTTTGAGCTTGAACGCAAGCGAGAAATGGATAGTGTGAGAGGGCGGCAAAAGCGGGCTTATGTTGTGCGTTGTGAAACAAAAAGCAAGCCACATTTAAGGGATGATCATATTATTGATGTTTTTGGAGCAAGGCGCCACGTTGCAGAAAATTTAAAAAGCAGCATTGGACCCTTTCGTGATTTCAATGGTGGTATCATCACACGTGAACAGGAAAATTTTGAAGCTCTTTGCAAGCTTTGTCCCGATGCGGCTCGTAGTGATTTGGAAAATTTCTTTTATGCATTGGAGCCGGCAACGCTTCGAATTGTTTTAAGTCCTCAGGAGTTGACACAGCGCTACGTTTCAGGGTATGCTCAGTGGCATGATTAAAGTATGTCCATCGATTTTTGCAGGAGATTTTGGCAATTTAGCTAACGAGGCCAAGCGCTGCGAGGAAGCTGGTGCTGACGCGATCCATTTCGATATTATGGATGGTCACTTTGTGCGGAATTTAAGCTTGAGTCCAAAAGGGCTGGCCGCTGTTAATTGCGCTACTGATCTTTTCATGGATGTTCACATTATGGTTTATAACCCCTTTGACTATATTGAAGAACTCATCCGCTGTGGCGCGGACCAAATCACCTTCCATATGGAGGCCACAGAAGATGTTAGCGAAACACTTGATTTCATTCGCAAGTGTGGGATTAAAGCTGGGCTTGCCTTTTGTCCTGAAACTTCATATAGCTTGATCCCAAAATATTTAGATAAGATCGATACGCTTTTGCTCATGACGGTTAATCCAGGTTGGGGTGGTCAAGGCTTTATCGATGATGTTTTGAGTAAAATTGAATTTGCTCGTAAGACTGTCGACGCTCTAGATTTAGAGGTGGATATTCAGGTTGACGGGGGCATCAATGCTGAAACTGCCAAACTTTGCAAAGCTGCTGGAGCAAACAATTTAGTTGCTGGAACCTATTTGTTTGAAGGGGATATGGCTGCAAAAATTCAAGGGCTCAGATGAAAAAAATCGTTGTAATTGGCGGTGGGACTGGAAACTTTTCTGTGCTCCGTGGTCTTAAAAAATACGATGTTGATCTCAGTGCAATTGTGTCTATGGCCGATGACGGGGGCAGTACTGGTATTTTGCGTGATGAATTAGGTGTTTTGCCACCAGGCGATGTGCGACAGTGTCTAACAGCGCTTTCTGACTCATCAAGATTGATGCGATCGCTTATGAATTACCGTTTTGAAAATGGTGGGCTTGGCGGACACAGCTTTGGAAATCTTTTGCTTTCAGCGCTTGAAAAAGTCACAGGCAGTTTTGAAAAAGCTGTTGAGGAAGTGGGAAAGATTCTTTATATCAAAGGCAAGGTGATTCCTGTCACAACACACCAAGTGCGCTTAAAGATGATTTTAAATGATCGCACTGTTTTGGAGGGTGAAAAAGATGTTTATCTTTCACAAAACATTGATCAAGGATATCGAAGTATTTACTTAGAGCCCTATCCAAAAGCTAACCCTCGGGCTTTAGACGAGATTCATAATGCCGATTTAGTTGTGCTTGGCCCCGGAGGTTTGCATACATCGCTTATTCCAAACTTATTAGTAGAAGGCTTGCGCGAGGCACTCATTGAAACCCATGCTAAGAAAGTCTTTGTGGTCAATTTGATGAATAGGAAAGGGCAGACAACAGGCTATAAAGTTAGCGATTACTTAGAAGAAATCAAGCGATTTGTTGGAACAGATATCTTTGACTATATTTTGGTCAATGATCAGGATCCTCCAGAAGATTTAATTGAAAGCTACGCTAATGAAGGGGACTTGGTGCGCAATGATATCGATGATGCTCGAGTTAAACTTGCAAATTTGCTGGGTGAGTTGGAA
>JAUILX010000148.1 GCA_030433395.1 Chlamydiia bacterium | reverse complement strand
ATGCTGCGGGTTTACGGGCCGATTTGCCCAACTTCGGGCGTTTGCGCGACGACAGACCCCGCGCGGGGCGGAAAACGCTTGATCAGCTGGCGCAGTCAGGCGATCTTGACGTCAAAAGGCAGGCCACTTAGGGAATGTCGGTTGTAGATAATGAAATATTTTTCTGCAAAACATTAGAAATACGAGGGAGAAGTATAACATGAGCATCAGCGTAATTGACGAAGCGGTTCCAGCCGGAGGAAAAGATGACTTGGGGATCGAGACACATGCAAAGGCTCTGTCTCTGTTTATTGAAACGAGCGAAACGCCCATAACGATTGGCATTCAAGGCGAGTGGGGTAGCGGCAAAACATCGTTACTCAATTTTATTGTTGATCACTTTGACCGTAAGCCAGATGTAAAGCAGATTTGGATTAATTCTTGGGAATATTCGTTGCTTTCGAACCCAGAGGAGGCCCTGCTCAAAATTGTTCATAAAATATTGGCCGAGATACTCGCGTCCGATCCGGATAAAGAAAGAAGTGAAAAAATTAAAAAAGGTGCTGAGACGATCTTCAAGGGGGCTCTGAGGCTAGGTGCCCATATGACAATGGGTGCAGCTGGAGCGCAAATTGCTCAAGAAACATTAAGTGAGCTTTCGTCAGGGCAGAACATAACTGAGTTGCGTCAGCAATTGTCACAAGCTGTAACGGCCATGTCTAATAGTCCGACAAACCCCTATGAGCGTATCATCATTTATGTTGATGACTTGGATCGTATTGAACCACGAAATGCTGTGGCCATTCTAGAGTTGCTAAAGAATATCTTTAGTGTCCCGAACTGTATTTTTGTCCTCGCGATTGATTATCAAGTGATTGTGAAGGGCTTAGCAGAAAAGTTTGGGCCACCAACTCCAGAAAATGAATGGGAATTTAAAGCTTTTTTTGACAAAATCATCCAGTTACCTTTTATGATGCCGCTTGGGCAATATGATATTGGCAACTATGTCAACAATCTCTTGAAGCGCATAAATTTTTCTGATGGTGACGATTTCGATCCGGAAAGCGTTGCAAATGTCATTTCGTACACGATTGGTGGCAATCCACGTTCAATCAAGAGATTGGCAAATTCTGCATCCTTGATCGTCCTATTTGCAAAATTGCGCGAAGAAGATATTCAAGATGCTATGAATGACGCTACGGAATTTGAGTTTCCAGATGGTGTTGATGAGAAGATGCTTCTGTTTTGTATTTTGTGCCTTCAAATTGCGTATCCAAAAGTATACAGTCTTTTAACCTTGAGTCCGGATTTCGCTACATGGGATGAAACATTTGCATTTTCGATAACAAAAAAGAAAGAGGAGAGTGAGGAGTCTTTCAAAGAAGAGTTTCACAACGCAATTGAAACAGACGATTTTGACGAGGACTGGGAAAGAGCCCTTTTTCGGATTTGTTATCCAAGTCCGGGCCTTCGAAATCGATCGTCCGACATCTCGCAATTTTTCTCTTTCATCAAAGATCAACTTTTTGCTGAACACCAAAACAAGATCGGCAAAGGAATTGCTGCCGTACTCACCAGAACGTCTGTCACCAGTGTGACTGCTACAAATGAAAACTCACCCAAGCTCAAGGCAACTGCTAGGTCTGCATTGGATGGTGGTTTGGAAGAATTTGGGGCGGAGCGAAATTGGTCGCCAGCTGAACTTGATGCGATGCGTAGGCTGCAACATCTGGAGAAAAAAGACAGTGATCTCAAATTTAAAGTTACGAAAACCCAAATTTCGATAAGTAATTTAAACACTTCGACTCGAAGCAAGGTAATCATATACACAGGGCAAATCGTCAAAGGTAAGATACGACTGGGTCTAGTGGGGCAGCAAGACGATTCGACTTTTTGTAAGGTGTGCAAAATTCTTGATCGATCGTCAGCGATCTCTCGGAAAACAAATAAGAAAGGGGATGTGTTTTGCGAGCTTGACGTTGATTATGGAGACGAAGATTTCAACATTATTTATGAATGGGTGCGTGCGTACAAAAACAAGATACATAAATCAAAAATATAATCGAATATTTTCTGGTGTTGCCGCACGTTGAAACAAAAAGGCACCTAAGCTTGGTCGGAATTTATTGATAGATGATAGGGTTTTTTATGGTTAAAATTTAGTATTTATGTTTTTCGCTTTATTTCTGTTGTTTGGGTTTGATGAAAAAAGGTTGCAGTTCATAAAGGGGTTCAAATATGAATATAATTGTTCAAATCTTGCGAGGCTTGTGGTGGGCTTACTGTTTGCCCGGAATGGTTTTGATTTGGAGCAGTTATTACTTCCCCAAAGAATGGGGGAAGAAACGTAATGTTGCTGAGAGCGCGCGCCAATGGCGCAATCGAAGTTTTTTTGCACCTTTCTACACAACTCTTCTGATTCTTATGATTTTTTTATTTTTCACGCCAAGCGAATAGTCGACAGGCCAAGCTTTTGTAGGGTTGACTTTAAGTGTCACATCCCGTGAGGTAGTATGGCTGTTTCCTGAACAGGTCGGGTTTGATTTTGTACCAGACCTTCATCGCCTGCAAGGGCGGCCTACTGCGCAAGGCTGATTGCGGGAGTTGCCGGTTGTAGAGCCAGACATAGCGGTGCAGCGTGGCCTCCAACTCCTCGCCGGATCGGAAGTGGTGGCTTTGAAGCACTTCCTCAATCCGACCGTTGAACCGTTCGACCATGCCGTTTGTCTGAGGCGATTTTGGCGGGGTCAGGCGGTGCTCGATGTCCAGGTCGGCACAGAGCTTGTCGAACTCGTGCTCGCCCGTCGCAGCACGCTTGCGCAGGCCGAAGAGGCGATCCGTGAACTCTTTTCCGTTGTCCGTGAGAACCGTGCGGATGCGGATCGGGCAGGCACGCTCCAGGTCTCGCAGGAAACGCCGAGCATTCGCCGCAGTCTTTACCTTGAAGATGCGGATGAAAACCCAACGCGTCGCGCGGTCGATGGCCACAAACAGATAGCGGCGTGAAGTTTCGTCAGCCATCTGGGGCAGATACTTCACGTCGATGTGGATGTAGCCAGGCTCGTA
>JAUILX010000147.1 GCA_030433395.1 Chlamydiia bacterium | reverse complement strand
AAGGCGATGGCCAAAGCACTTAAGCAACACCTTTCATGCGGCGGAACAATTAAAAATGAGCAAATCGAGCTGCAAGGTGACCATGTGCAAAAAGTCAGTAGCTATTTTGAATCGCTTACTGATGTTACGCGAAAAGTCTGATTCAGATGCCTGCAGCCAGCAGATGAGTTAGAAATTTTGCGTATCATCAGTTAAGAGCTCTTGAAAGGCCAGAGCCACAGCATTAGTCCATCCAAAACCCTCTTGCATTGCGTACTCTCCAGCTGTAGCTTCTCCCGATACATCGACAACATTGTACTTCTCTAGCATTTTGTGGGTTGATTTGAAAACAGATCTGTTAAGCTCCAGCCAGTGAGAGGCAATACCTTTAGCAAGCTCTGTATGATTGTAAGCTAACAGACCCTGAACAGCCACCCATTGCAAAGGAGCCCAGCCGTTTGGCAAATCCCATTGCTGCGATGAGCGTTGCAGGGTTGTTGCCAAGCCACCAGCCTGTAAAAAGCGGTGGGCAAGATTTTCTGCAATTTTATCAGATTGCTCTTGAGTAACTAAACGCACGAAAAGTGGCTGCACCCCAGCTAAACTCCAAGATTTGCTTTGCTGTTTAGCCTTAAAATCATAGTCAAAGAAAAAACCTTTTTCATCACTCCAGAAATAACGCATGATGGCTTTTTTTCGCACATTAGCTGCTCGATCAAACTTAAGTGATGCATCAATATCTCCTTTAGCTTTTGCCATATCAGCAAGCAAGGCTTCCATCATATGAAGTTGACTGTTCAGATCCACAGGAATAATATCGCAAGTACGAATTGTTGAAAGGTTAGTGTGATCGCCCAGCCATCGAGAGCTAAAGTCCCATCCTGACTCACTAGCAGCGCGGATGTTGCGGTAAAATTCTGCCTGATTTCTTATCGCGACTTGCTCAAAAGCTTTGCGATCTGCCAAATATGCCTCCGGTCGCGGACCATTTTCGCTATCCCAAAAACGATTCAATACAACCCCACTGTCAACTAAAACACAGCGCTTAATACGTGGCTTAACCTCAGTGATATCATCTGCACCATCCATCCAAAATTCATACTCAGATTTTAGGGCATCGTAAAAGGGCAGAATCGCGTCCACCCCTTGATGGTCTTTGACAAGTGCTAGCAGATGACCAAAGTAGGGAATTTGCGAGCGTGATAAATAATAAGTGCGATTCCCATTTGGGATAAAGCCATAGGTTTTGATTAGTTGAGCAAAATTCTCGATCATCCCCATAATCACTGGTAATTGATTAGCTCGAATAAGACCCTCTGCGACAAAATAGCTATCCCAATAGTAGCTTTCTCGAAAGCGACCTCCAGGAACAATATGAGGGTTGGGCATTCCGATCAATGTCCCTTTACTTTCAGGCATAGAGCGCAATAAAACCTTCCACATCGCATGAATATGCTCCTGCATTGTGCGATGCTTGGACTCCTCATGAGTTGGCTCAACCGGAAGCTCATAATTTTTTAGCACAAAAGCTTTTAAATCAAAGTCAGAACTATTTTTTTGATGATTATAGTCTTTAAGGATGCTCTCTGGGTCAGTTTTTGGAATCGCATCTACAAATTGCTTAGCATCCTTAAATACTTCTGCTGTTTGCACAGCATCAAAAAGATCATTAATCATCTATGTTAATTTTTGGGTTTTGGATTTTCAGCGTCTTCATCTGATACAACTGGAACAGCAATTTTACTATTTCCAAGCTGAAGATGCCCCAAGTCAAGATCCAAAGCTGTTTCAAGATCAACAATCGGCTCTAAAGAGCTCAGGACTAAGTAATCTGCTTTAATTTCAGGTTCATTTAGATCAATTGCTCCTGCTCCAAGTAATGCTGCTGCTAAACACATCGCTGTTATCATATGTCACCTCCATTAACGTACACTAATCACTTGATTTTGGTTTGTCAATAACCGATTTTTGAGATCCATTCGGTATAATGCGCATCATTTTTCTTTTTATCAATTGATATACAAAAACAATCCAATCCGATAAAGTTTGGAACTGGAAATGAAAATAACATCTCAATTTGGAGAATAATCATGACGTCACCTTTAGAACAAAGTAGCTCAGGAAAACAGTGGTTGTGGGGGCTTGCAGGAGTAGTTTTCGGCGCTGTCGGAGCGTATGCTGTTTGCAATAGACTTTTTGGCCCATTCGCATTGCGGGATAAGACTAGCCAGCTAGCACTAGGCATGCTAGCTGAGCAAGTCTCACTACCCACACAAAACGCTGTTTCTGAAGCTGAAATATCGGTTTTAAGTAACTTAGACGAAACAAATCTTGATGAGACTCAAAAAGCTCTCTATAGAGTATGCAATCGCTTGTCTAAAGAATATCGTAGGCAAGCGTCTTTGAATAATGCAGAACTCAGGGCTAAACAAACCCTTGGGAACAAAAATTTAAATGGATCTTTGAAGGCAAAAAAAGAACTTATCCAAGAAGCTATTGCTCCCGTTCAGAACACTCTTAACGAGTTAAACAGCCACATTGGCAATCTCAAAAATAAGCAACGCATACTTTTAGATAAGCTCGACAATGCTTTAAAATCGCCAAATCCTGCAAGCATAATGCAATGTACCAACGATTTGCTTCAATTTCATAACGCTGGGCCTATTGATTACTCATCAGGAACTTGGAATAGAAACTGTCAGTATCTACGAGAAACTATAGGCTTAAATGAAACTATTCCTGAACTTGAAAATGCTATTTTTTACATGACTCATTTTCGTGAGAAAATGAAACAATCTTACCAAGCTCTTTTTCCAAAAGATGAAAGTGAAAACCTGGTAGATGTAACCAAAATCTGTGAGGAATGGAATGCGTTGAAAACTTTATTAGCTTCTGCAGATTTGGATTTTAAAAAATACGTTAAATTTGTTGGGGAACTAGCTTCAAAAGCTATGATTGCTAATTGCGTAACAAAAGACAAAAGCGCACTTGAAAAAGTTAGAACAGAGTATGAGGCGTTCATGAATGCTAATGATCAACAGATCCCTCAAGATGTACTTTCAACAATTTCTACTGCTTTGCTAGAGCCGTAGTACGCTTTAATTCACTAGAA
>JAUILX010000146.1 GCA_030433395.1 Chlamydiia bacterium | reverse complement strand
GCGCCACAAACGACTTGAAATTCTTCTTTACCGTCGCTTACTCGCGCTACGCGTAAGCGATCAGCATCGGGATGTTGATCGGCGCTCAAAACCTCTCCAACAACTACACCAGAAAACGGCAGCAAAGAGCGCTCAATCTTATCGACTTCAACGCCGCCCAATGTGAGAGCATCGCCAATCTGCTTAGGTGTGAAACCGTTGAGATCGATCCATTCTTTAATCCAAGAGAGTGCAAATTTCATAACACTTCACTTTAGCAAATCTTTACCATAAATCACAACTCTATACAAAAAATTAAGTGATTTTCAGAGTGATTGCTGTTATAAACAGGGTGATGGAAACGAATTGGCAAGGGCGAGCGAGATGGCTGGCTCAAATACTAATTATCAGTGTGACTCTTAATGCAGGCCTTATCGCAACGCTTTGCTATTTTGCAGTGCGTGATCGGCAAACGTTTATGGCCTATGATTTAACACCTCTTGACTACCGTCCTGCTAGGGCTTCTTTGAGCCAGACAAATGAAGAGGTTCTTAGTGAGCTGTCTGTTAGTTCATATGAGGACTTGATTCGACTGCTTGGAGATGATACTCTAATCGAGGAGGGGTATGCAATGCGTGATTTAGCGCTTACAACTCTTTGTGCGTTTCACCATTTTGACTTAGAGAGGGCTGCTCCTTTAATCGATGTTCCTGTCAAGCAGGCAATTTTTACAAATGGTGACGAGGAAAAAATCACCCTCACATTTTATCCTAACTTGACAAATCAGCACTTTGATGCAATTCAAGCTTTTGCTCGTTATGAAAAATACCCCCTAACAACTGAAGGGATTTTTCTGCGGCTAGTAGCCGCTCCCAATACTAAAGATTTGCAAAAGGCGTTTATGCGTACTTTTGAATTTCAAGCGCTGAGCTCTCTTTTTCGGCACGCTGGTGATCCTCTATCAAATGAGCAGCTTTTGACATTTCTTCTGCAGCACGAGTGGTCAAGCATTGAAAAAAGCGCACAGCATCTACGCCAATATCCGCATTTTACTTTGGAGACCAAGCGCAATATTCTTACCATTTTTCTGCGTGATGAATCCAAGAGCGCGGCAGAAATGTTGGCATCGCACGACACAGACTATGTCATTAAGCGGTTATCAAATAGCGATTTGCAGCAGCTTTTATCGCTGCTTCCAGAAGATCATCATGGCGCTACAACAATTGTCGCAGCGGCCAAGCAATCGTTGCGTCCAGATATCACAGCGCCCCAAAAGCCAGAGGCGGCTCCTGAACCTCGAACGCATTTAATTTGCGAAGGAGATACGCTGTGGGATATTGCGCGTCACTACCGCGTCAATCTTGAAAAGCTCAAGAAACTCAATAACATTCAGTCAGAGTATCGTCTAATGCCTGGCAATAAAATAATGATTCCGGATTAACCTCAGTTATGGATTTTGATTGCTTGTATTTCAGAGCAGATCAGGTGATATAAATCCATAACTGAGGTGATTAGGGCTCATCAATGCCACCGGGATGCCAAGGGCCGCATTTTAATAGGCGGATTGTGATTTTCCAGCATCCCTTGAGCGCTCCATGCTTGTCAAGCGCCTGAATTGCGTACTCGGAGCACGAGGGCTTAAACCGGCAGCAGTTGCCAATTAGAGGGCTAATTGTCCACTGATAGATGGCAATGAGCCCTTTTAATATCATCTTTACCAATATTACACCTCGCTGATATACTAGCATATTTCCAGTCTTTGCGGAAGTGGTGGAACTGGTAGACACGCTACCTTGAGGTGGTAGTGGAAGTAAAATTCCTTGGGGGTTCGAGTCCCCCCTTTCGCATTATCTTATGCTATCTAAAGATTTGACTTTGATATTAGGCGCAAGTTCATAATCTTTTTTTCCAGGATAAATAATTTCTAGTGAATCAAGCTCTAACTCTTGTAGCGCTGTTTTCATGGACTGGGTAAGTTTGGGCGCATCCGAATATTTAAACTCGAATCCAAGCTTTTTACCGTCTTTGGCAATGAGTAGGTCAAGCTCACCTTGATTGTGCACGCCCCAAAAAAAGCAATCTTCTGGGTCTGCGCGGTTGTAGCGAATGATTTCTTCCAGGGCAAAGCCTTCCCAGGATGCTCCGAGTTTAGGATGGTGGAGTAGTGCTTTGTAGTCAGTAATACCGCTAAGAGTGTGAAAAATACCGCTGTCACGGAAATAAATTTTTGGTGTTTTTACTTGGCGTTTTTTAGTGTTTACCAGCCAAGGTGTTAATTGTCTTACCATGAAGGTACCAGAAAGAATATCGAGATATTGACGCACTGTTGTGTCAGAAATACCAAGAGACTGCCCAATTTCTGAGGCGTTAAAGACCTGGCCATGGTAATGGGCAAGCATCATCCAAAATCTACGCAAAGAAGAAGGGGGAATTTGGATACCTAGATTTGGGATGTCTCTTTCTAGAAAAGTTGCTACATATTGTTTACGCCAATAAATGCTGTCGTCAAGTTTTTCAGCTAGATAGGATTTTGGGAAACCTCCGCGTATCCATAGTTTTTGAGCATCACTTGCTTCGAAAAGAGAAAACGGGGGCAACTCAATATAGGCGATGCGGCCAGCTAAAGATTCAGAGGATTGTCTCAGGAGATCTTTGGATGCGCTGCCTAAAATCAAAAATTTACGATTGGCATCTGGTTGATCTGCAAGAACACGAAGCGTTGTAAAAAGATCGGGAACTCTTTGAACCTCATCGAGAATAATGAGCCCATCAAGGGGGTCGAGTACCGTTTTGGGATTTTTTAAGATCTCTACGTCAGCAGGATCTTCTAAGTCGAAGGTATGGGAAGGGCCTTGATGCTCGTCAATGAAGAGGCGCGAAAGGGTTGTTTTTCCGCACTGTCTTGGGCCCAAGATAGCAACAATGGGGTGGGTTCGATATGCTTTTTTGATTTGCTCTAAAAATAGGGGCCTATGGGTGATTTTTTTCTTCATGACCTTATTGTAGATCAAATCTTTACATGAGTCAATGAAAATTCTGTGGCAGGGTTGGAATTTTCATAATAAATCTTTAATCTCTTTACAGTCAATTTGTTCTAGATCTTGAAATGAGCGTGTAAAGGAATCAC
>JAUILX010000145.1 GCA_030433395.1 Chlamydiia bacterium | reverse complement strand
AAAATTGCTAGGGCTAGAGGTCAGCCAAATTGGGATGACATGCACATCGGGCGATGGTCTCACCGATTTTGGGCGGGGTGAAGGGCTTCAGTGTTTTTGCATTGTAAGTTTAGTAGACGTCGAGAAGTAGGCGCTTGTCGGTGCGCATTTGACGCACGGCTGCGTGGTCACCTAAAATTGTTGCAAGAGTTTCAAGGACATCTTTTGCCATACGTTTGGCATCTCCACAAATATAAATGATGGCGCCATCCTCTATCCATTGACGCACGGCATCTTGTTTTTCGAGCAGGCGATGCTGGACATAGATTTTATCTGCTTGGTCACGTGAAAAAGCAGTATCAAGAATCAGCTGATTGTTTTTTTCTAAGCTGATAAATTCATCTTGGTAATAAAAGTCACAAGTTGATTGTCGTTCTCCAAAAATCAGCCAGTTTTTACCCGAGCTGCCAGTTGCAATGCGCTCTTGAAGAAAGGCTCTATAAGGAGCAACACCTGTACCAGGGCCAATCATAATAATGGGCGTGTTTGGATTTTCAGGAAGAAGAAAATGCTTGGTTGGCTGGTGGTAAAGAGGGATCGGGGTCGATTGATCGGCAAGCGTACATAGAAAGTGGCTACCGACACCTGGTCTTAACTTGCCCCCTTGATCGCATGTAAAGGTAGCAACGAGGAGATCGACAGAGGTAGGAGCTGCTTGCATCGATGAGGCAATTGAGTAAAAGCGAGGAAGCATGGGAGCAAGCGTTGTTGCAAAAGCTTCGAGAGAGCCAGAGTAGGTATTTATAGATGCAAGGCAGGCTTCCAAGTTAGGGAATTTTTCATCTAACCCGAGTAAAGCGAGTAGTTTTGAGGGCACGCGTGTCAGATTAACGCATGTTTGTAGGAAAGCGCGCAAAGTAATGGGAACTTTTGTGCGGGGGTTGAGAAAAGTTTTGTTTGGGCAGTGGGAGAAGTAAGATAATAAGCGCTCAACCTCCCTGGGGTCATTGGCTGGAATAACAGCAATGCAGTCGCCCGGCTTGTGCTTGATATTAGAGCCAGTAAGATCTAGGCGAACGTGATAAGTTTTCTTATCTGAGCCAGGTCCATTAAGCAGTGTGCATGCTTGAATCTGCCCGATAAAAGGCTTCGCTTTACTGTAAGTTTGTGTCGTCTTAGTTGATGTTATCATAGTTTTTTGGTATGTGTTGCAAACATGAAGTGGTTAATTATTGTATCTCTTTTCCTGACGGGTTGTGTATCTACAGGGTATAACCCAAATTATATCATTTCGCAACCTGTCGAAGAAGAGAGCCCTACTGCGCGGTAGACTTCTCTACAAACTCCTTACAATCTTTATCTTTCCAAGCTTTTACAAGGGAGCTAATACGCTTGTTTGATACTCCACCTAAAAACTCAATTGCTTGTAAAAAGCGTGCACGCACACGGTCTTTGCCCAAAATATCAACAGAATCAAAAAGCGGAGGCCCTGCCGGCTTGCCAACAATTGTTGTAAACAGAAGGCGCATGACAATTTTTTTATGATTCACTCCAAAAATTTCGGCAAGATCACGCGATGCTTGCTCAAAGCCCTTGCGTCCCCAATCTTCTAACTCTTCCAGTCTCCAGATCATTCCTTGTAGAATTTGCGCTGCACTCTCTTTAGTGATGCTGCTTGGCGTTAAATGTTCTAGTGTATAGGGCATGTGGTTGATAAAGAAAAATTGGCACAATTCCATAAACTCACCAAAAGTTTTAATGCGCGTGTGCACAAGAGGCATGAGCTTTTGCATGAAAGTATCGTTAAGCGACCATTCTTTGATGCGCTCCCATAATTTTTCTTCTGGGATATTGTTGATTAAGTAGTGTTGGTTGATCCAATCAAGCTTTTGTATATCGAAGAAAGCGCCTGATGTGCCAATGCGCGATACATCAAAGGCTTCTGCAAATTCTTCAACAGGATAAATTTCTTTATCACCGGGCATGCTATAGCCCATTAATGATAGGAAATTAACAAAAGCCTCTTTTAGATAGCCGCTATCGCGGTAATAGAAAATCGAAGTCGGATTTTTGCGTTTGGACAGTTTTTTGCCATCGCGTCCCAAAAGAAGGGGCATATGTAAAAACTCTGGGGCCTTCCATCCAAAAGCTTCATAGATATAGATGTGTTTTGGGGTCGAGCTGATCCACTCATCTCCGCGAATCACATGTGTGATTTTCATCAAGTAGTCATCAACGACATTAGCAAAGTGGTAAGTTGGAAAGCCATCGGACTTCATTAAAATCTGATCATCGATGTCAGACCATGGAGTTGTAATGCGGCCTTTAATGCCGTCGTCAAACACACAATCACCAGTCAGGGGAATTTTTAGACGAATGACAAACGATTGGCCCGCAGCTTCACGCTCTTTAATCTCTTCAGGGCTTAAGTTGCGATATCTGCGATCATATCCTGTGCGTTTGCCCATTTTTGCTCCCAGCTCGCGCATCTCTTGGAGCTCTTCTTTTGTGGCAAAGCATTTATAGGCCTTATCTTGATCAAGCAGCATTTGAATATGCTCCCGGTAGATTTCGGTGCGCTCGCTTTGGCGGTAGGGGCCAAAATCTCCTCCTACATCAGGGCCTTCATCCCAGGTGATACCAGACCAATGCAGAGCCTTGTAAATATTTTCTTCATATTCTGGGCGGCTACGGCTTTGATCGGTGTCTTCAATGCGCAGGATAAATTTACCTTGGTGCTTCGCAGCAAATATTTGATTGAAAAGGGCGATGTAGGCTGTACCTACATGGGGATCACCGGTGGGCGATGGCCCAATACGTACACGAATATCACTCATGGTCTACCTTATAATCTTAGGTTAATCACCCATTTTCCCCTATAAAGTAATTAAGAATCAACCCTTGCTTTTATTTAGAGATTTTGAGAAATTGGACTGTAATCAACCACCCAAGGAGAAGTTATGATGACAATGACATATAGTTTAGCTGCGAAGGAAATGCAAAGTTTGACTGAGCATCAAAAGTTGTCTAAGATCTGTGATTTCATGAAAAGGGAGAATACCTCATATCAAGAGCTGTCTAGGGTCTGTGGCTTCATGAAAAGAGAGGATACCTCTACTAAACTTCATTGCCTTAATTTAA
>JAUILX010000144.1 GCA_030433395.1 Chlamydiia bacterium | reverse complement strand
CACCTAGCGGCTATCTCACTCCAACTGGCAGATACACCCTTGGTGAAAAAGTGGGTATTTATAAGCCAGGGGCTACCGGTCTTTTTCAAGAGAATGAAGCAGAAATGATTCAAATTTTTGGGACGCGCTGGATCCCGTTTGGTGAAGAAGTTGAAGGGTGCGCAATGGGTGCTAAAGGGTATGGTCTTCATGGAAATCCGTGGCTTCCTAACCCAGAAACTGGTGAACTTGAAGAGTGTCGCGATACTATTGGCCAATATGACAGTGATGGCTGCATCCGCTTGAATAAAGAAGATATAGAAGAGCTTTTTTCAATCATCGTTAGCAATCGACGCACAGTTATTGATCTTGTGCCTTCTATAAATGAGGAGTCTCATGTCCAGTGATCAAAAGCGTATTGAAGAGTATGAAAAAACACTCGAGCGTTTAAAAACTCAACATGATAGTGACGGTATCTGGTCAGATGAAGAAATTCATAAGCTAGAAAACAAGTTGCACGAGCTAAAGCAACAAGTCTACTCCAGACTTTCAGCTTGGGAGCGCGTTGAGATTTCTCGCCATCCTGATAGGCCACATTCTATCGGATATATCGAGCACGTCTTTGACACTTTTGAAGAGCTTTGCGGCGATCGCCTATACCGTAATGACGATGCGATCATTGGCGGATTAGCCACGATAGGCGATAAGAAATTTGTAGTCATTGCCGAAGAAAAAGGAAATGATACAGATAGTCGCATCAAACGCAACTTTGGCATGCCCCATCCAGAAGGGTATCGCAAAGCTTTGCGCCTTATGAAACTTGCTGAAAAATTTAAACTTCCTATCATATCACTTGTTGACACTCCCGGTGCTTATCCAGGCCTGGATGCCGAAGAGCGCGGGCAAGGTTGGGCGATTGCGACCAATCTTTTTGAAATGGCTCGCCTTAAAACGCCGATACTCGTTCTTCTTATTGGTGAAGGTTGCTCTGGTGGCGCTTTAGCCATTGGAATGGGTGATACCATTGGCATGCTTGAGCACTCCTACTACTCAGTTATTTCACCTGAAGGATGCGCCTCGATCCTTTGGAAAGATTCAAATATGAGAGAAACAGCAGCAGCAGCGCTTAAGATGCATGCTGAAGATTTAATTAAGTTGGGTATCATCGACCACATTATCTATGAACCTTTAGGGGGCGCTCATAACGACCCAGCTCTCATCTATAAAAAAATGAAGCAGTATATTTTAGATGAAACCAAAAAATTAGCCGGCATACCAATCGATGAATTGCTTGAAGCTCGTTATCAAAAATACCGCGTCTTAGGCGAATTGGAAACCACTTGTGAAACTCCTTCTTAAAGCTGCCCTTAAATCACGTCAACATTTATATCTTTTAGTGATCACATTTTTCTCTTTGGTCCTATTGACCCTTGCATCTACAATGGAGGTGTATTCTCTTGGAGCGCTTATGGATCGCAGCACTGTAGCCTCTTCAACCCCTTTGCGCGGTAACCCTACTCAATTCTTAATGGAGAAGGTACAAGCATTTTTCTCATTTGGAGATAGTGGAGTTGGGTTGTTATTAGGTGTCATAGCCATTGTAGCCGTTTTCAAGGCCGTTATGCTGTTTGCCTCGCGTTTTGCGACCCAAGTTCTTGCAATTCGCATCAGTCGCGATCTGCGCCACCATTATTTTGAATACATCCAATATCTGCCGATGAGTTTTTACCAAAAATATGACATTGGCACTCTAGCTTCTCGCGTAGCCTCCGATGCCTCACAAATCGCCCAATCAGTCAACGCTTGGATCACAAATTATTTGCACACACCTTTTACTCTTGTCATAACACTTGGATCTTGCTTTTGCATATCCTGGCAACTGTCCATGGTGGTTTTTCTTGGCGTTCCTTTAATCATTATCCCGATCGTTCTTCTTGCTCGCAAAGTAAAAAAAGTCACACGCCAGCTACAGCGCAATCAAGAGAAATTTACATCGGTGCTCATTGATTCGCTAGCGGGGATCCAGACGGTTAAAATCTTTGGAATGGAGCAATTTTCGCTTGAAAAATACAAACTGCAAAATGAGCAAATGGCCCATTTAGAAACAAAAACAGCAAAATACGATTTGCTAACTCGACCTATTTTACACACCATCACAACGATCTGTCTTGTCCTCGTTGTTCTGTCTGGCCTCTACATTTTTAAAATGAACATTTCCGAGCTCTTTAGCTTTTGCGGTCTTCTTTATCTTGCCTACGAGCCGATCAAGAAATTTGCTGATACCAACACCAACATTCAAAAAGGTGTTGTTGCTGCAGAGCGTCTTTTTGAAGTGCTCAATATTAAACCCGACCTTACAGACGATCCAAAAGCCATCTCTTTAAAGTCCTTTAAAGAGTCCATCAGCTTTGATAACGTCTCATTTCGCTACGGTGAAGACTGGGTTTTGCGTGATGTCTCCTTCAATGTCAAAAAAGGCGAGACAGTGGCCCTAGTCGGTGCAACCGGTGCTGGTAAATCCACCATCGTTCAGCTCTTACCGCGCCTCTACGATGTACAAAAAGGAGCCATCACAATCGATGGCAAGCCATTGCAGACCTATACACAAAAATCCCTGCGCGAGCAAATCGCTTTTGTATCTCAAAAACCCTTCCTATTCTACGATACCATTGCATCCAATATTTCGTTTGGCCGCAACTTTGCCCGCGAAGAAATCATCAATGCTGCCAAGCGTGCCCACGCCGCTGAATTTATCGATCAGCTGCCTTTGGGCTATGACACGCCCCTTGCAGAAACCGGTAAAAACCTCTCCGGTGGCCAGCAGCAGCGTCTTGCCATAGCGCGTGCGCTCGTTAAAGATGCCCCTATTCTTATTCTTGATGAAGCAACATCCTCACTCGATGCTATCAGCGAGCTGCGCATCAAAGAAGCCATCCATGAGCTACATGGAGAAGTGACCCAGATCATCATTGCGCACCGTCTCTCCACAATCGAGCATGCCGACCGCATTATTTACTTTGAGCATGGCCGCAAGTTAGCTGAGGGCACACGTGAAGAGCTCCTAGCGACCTGCAAGCCCTTCAGGCTCCTCTGGGAAACCCATTTCCGCCGCCTTGAACCAGTAAGTGTGTAGAAATTTGCTCTG
>JAUILX010000143.1 GCA_030433395.1 Chlamydiia bacterium | reverse complement strand
TTCGCTATCAGACTCATCATTAATGACATGGTGCTCTTCATAAATAGAATTGCGATTGGGGATCACTTGCTGTTGCTGAAGATGGGTAAATGGATAAAATGAAGCCAGAATTTCTGGAGCCATTTCACCTTTTTCAGCCATTTGTGTAGCTGAGAAAATGCAGAGCCCGCTTCCAGTACCTTCTCCATACCCTTGGATGATCACATCATTTCCGTCGATTTTGACTGTAAAATCGTTACTCTTGATATTGTCTGGACCAAGGGATTCTTGCAGAGCAAAAAAATCAACATTCGATTCGTGAGAGC
This sequence comes from Chlamydiia bacterium, assembly GCA_030433395.1. Lineage (GTDB taxonomy): Bacteria > Chlamydiota > Chlamydiia > Chlamydiales > JACKPQ01 > JACKPQ01. Next base: position 2,837 of record JAUILX010000143.1, on the reverse strand, counting down.
CATCTTTGATCCGAAGAGCGTATGTTTTTCCAGATGCATCATCGACAAACAGATCAATATCAGTGACGCGGTTGGTTTTTGCAATATGGGCAAGCTTCTCTTTCGCAAACTTATAGGTCCAAGTATGCTCATCTCGTACTTTAGCAGCATAAGGCGTTTTAACGCCTTTAGGGCATGAGATGTTTTTGCGGAAGATGTCACGAAACGACCCCGTTTTGCCAGCGCAATTAGCAGTCCAAGTCGCCGGAAACGGGCGTCCTTCAAAGGCCATGACCAAATAGCGTGTTGCATCGACAGAGCGGTCAACATTTAAGTTTTGCAGAGTGATTCCATAACCGTTATAGCCAGAACTTGCTGCATCGACATGCCAAAAAGCACCAACAGAGCGCATGATCATATGGTAGGCGTTGGTTCTGGCAGCAATAGAAAGAGCATCCATTACCTCTGGGCGTAGGTTTTGTTCAGCAAACTGTGTGGTTAGTATTGACTTAAGGTAACTTTCAACATCGACTTCGTTAACGATTTGAACAGCTCCGTCAATGTGATAAACTTCTAAACAGCCTCTATACTGAACACCATCAACTAAAAATGTTGTTTCAGAGCTTTTCGGAACGATGCGCAATTGATAAATGCCAGGAAAGTCTTCTCCCCATTTAATGCCTTTAGCATGAGGGTAGAGAAAAAAACGTTTGCCTTTCCAGCCGGAGCTTAAATGTTTGTGGTCCTGCGGATTGATCACCTCAAATGAGCCTTTAGCTTCGATAAGAGCGCCATCGCAATGTTTTTTCAAAAGCACCTTAATCGTCGCAGGCTTAAGAGTGTTTTGCGGCTCTGGGCTTGAAAACCAACCTGCAAAGGCAGTTGAAATCAAGATAAGAGAAAGGAAAAGGCGTTTCATGGGTTCACTCCTGGCTGTTTGTTTAAATGTTGATAGGCAAGGAGAGTCGTTTCCCGTCCTCGCTGTGTACGTTTTAAAAACCCTTGCATAATAAGGTAGGGCTCATAAACGTCCGAAAGAGTATGGGCTTCTTCGCCTAACGAAGCAGCAAGTGTCGCCAAGCCCACAGGACCTCCATCATAGTGATCGATAATCACATCGAGAATTTTTTTGTCGAGCTCATCAAGCCCGCGATGGTCGATAGCTAGCATATCAAGTGCTTGTGAAGCGATAGAGCGGTCCATCTGACCATCAAAGCGCATTTGCGAAAAGTCACGCGCCCATTTAAGTAAATTGTTAGCAATACGAGGCGTACCCCTAGAGCGAATAGCAATCTCCATGGCAGCTTCATTATCGAGTTCAATCTCTAGAACCTGGGCAGAGCGTTTGACAATCTTAAGAAGATCTTCAGCAGGGTAGTAATCAAGGCGGCATGTTAAACCAAAGCGAGAGCGTAAAGGAGAAGAGAGCAAACCAAGTCTTGTCGTTGCACCAACGAGCGTGAAGGTTTTAAGCTTGACCTGCACGCTGCGAGCGCTAGGTCCAGAATCCAGCATTAGATCCAAGTTAAAGTCTTCCATTGCTGGGTACAAATACTCTTCGATGCTGCGATTGAGTCTGTGGATTTCATCAATAAATAAGACATCACCCTCATCAAGGTTAGTCAAAACACCTGCCAAATCCCCAGCTTTATCGATGGCAGGTCCAGATGTAACAACAAGGTTTGTGCCCATCGCCTCAGCAATGATTCCAGCAAGAGTTGTTTTGCCAAGGCCCGGCGGTCCAGAAAACAAGCAATGTCCGAGCGGATCGCCGCGCATTTTAGCAGCGCCAATAAAAACATCCAAGCGATCGCGCAGCGCCTGCTGACCGATAAACTCACTCAGATCATGTGGGCGAAGCCTGCGATCAAGCTGCGGATCTTTCTTTGTCCAACTCGATTCGACATAGGGTTTTTGCATACCCAAACAATAAGGGATCTTGCATCTTGATTGCAACATCATTATGATGGAAAAAAATAAGGAGCTGCGTTATGGGATTGCAATCAGATAAATGGATTAGAAAAATGGCGATGGAAGAGGGGATGATCGAGCCTTTTTGTGATCATTCAGTTCGCAAATCAGGTGAGAAAAAAGTCATCAGCTATGGTCTTTCAAGCTATGGGTATGATCTGCGCGTGGGAAGTAAGTTTAAAGTATTTACAGATGTTTATAACTCCCTTGTCGATCCCAAAGACTTTAGCTCTGATGCGTTTGTCGATATTGAAACCGAGCGCTGTGTGATCCCTCCTCGATCGTTTGCTCTTGCTGTATCAGTTGAGTACTTTCGTATCCCAGAAGATGTGCTCACCCTCTGTATCGGTAAGTCAACCTATGCCCGCTGTGGGATTATTGTTAACGTTACTCCATTTGAGCCCGGCTGGGAAGGTTATGTCACACTGGAAATCAGCAACACAACGCCGCTTCCTGCCGTCATCTATGCCAACGAGGGCCTAGCTCAAGTGCTCTTCATGAAGGGCGATGAGGCTTGTCAGACGTCTTATTCCAAGCGTGCCGGTAAATACATGAAACAACTACAAGAGGTCGTCCTCCCCCGCCTCTGAGGGGGTGGGCTAAATCTTTTGGCGCATTTTAAACTCGCCATGATCCCGCCTACCTAAAGGTGTGTCTAGGATCATCGCGAGCTAATCTTTTTTCAAAAGATTAGCCCTCATTGCGCTCCGCGCAATTTCAGGTTCAAACTGCATCCAAAATATAAAAGCCCACACAAACTAGTGTTAAAAAAGCTATTTTTAACGCGAGTTGCGGATCAACTCCCTTGAACTGGCCCATCTTTTGGCGATCTTTCTAGGAAAAACTGCTTGAGGATAGCGCGTTGGCTATCCACTGCGCAGATTTTT
>JAUILX010000142.1 GCA_030433395.1 Chlamydiia bacterium | reverse complement strand
CCCATTGGGTCTCATAAAATAGGCGAAATTGAAATTATTACCGATCCCAATAAGATCGCAGCCATACAAACAAAAACAAAAGAGAATCTAATCAAACAAGGCCACATTCCCGAAGATGCCATAAAATGGAGTCAAGTCGGCATTGTAGCAGAGGACAATTATTGGATTTGGATACGTGATGCAGTAGTCTTTCCCTCGGGCAACGAGGGAACTTATGATCGTATCATGTGGAGATCTACCCTAGATGGGCCACAAGGTGTTGCCATCTTGCCAATATTTAAAGACGGCCGCATTGGGGTTGTTGTTAAATACCGCCACGCAACACGCAGCTGGGAAATCGAGGCTCCAAGCGGCACACCAATAGAAAAAGAGCTATCTGAGAACACAGCAATACGAAAGTGCTGTGAGGAAACAGGGCTCGAGCTTGCTACAGTAGAAAGAATCGGTGAGCTAGCACCATTCGCCGGAATGGCAACGAGCATCATTGCTGTTTACAAGGGCTCGATTCTAACTTCAAAGATCAACAATCCTGGTCAAACAAAAGCTATTCATAAAGTTATCCTTCTTAAAAGGTATGAGTTGCTCGAAGGCTTTGAAAAGGGTTACATCAATGTGAATATCCACGGGCGGGTGATAAAAGCTGCATGTCGCGATTCCGCACTTGCATATGCCTTGCTTCGGACATCGACTTGACACATTTATAGTAAACCGTCTAGAGTCAAGAAATAATTACTAACAATCTGAACGTCGGGTTTAGATTAAGCAGGAGAAAAGTCTATGTATCCAATGATGAAACTTGCCATCTTCTCATTAATGGCAGTAGCAGCACCAGAAGTTACCGATAATGTTGAACCAGTAGATGAGGTAACTACCGAACAAATGGACCAAGTCCTATCAAAGCTCGAAAAACTATCTAAAGAAGTTGAAAGCCAAGTCAGCGCTTTAGATGAATCCGCTGATGATGATTCTGAGTAATTAGTTCTTCCCCTTGCCTATTAGATGTTGTATTATCAGGACAAGGGGTTTTTTTATGCGCTTATTATCTACACTTGCAACTCTTGGAATACTTGGCGGGGGTTTTTGGTGGGTTGACCAGCAATATCCAGAGGCCAAAGCAATTCTGCTTGACCACATTCCAACATCCCAATCCCTTGCTTTTGAACCCCGGTTCTCAACAAAAAAAATCCTAAAAGACAACAAACGCCTCAGCGTAGATCATGGGCCAATCGATGTAAAGCTAGCCCCGTATCTCATGATGGATGTCAAATACACAAAGGATGGTAAAGAGACCATTGAAAGCACAGTGCTATGGGATATGACTGATGGTGAAATGATCTTTGACACTAAAACTTGGGAAAAAACACACGGCTATGGAGATTGCATCGAAGCCCATGCAACAGCTGGCGACTTTAAAATTATAAACCAGCTGGCCTCTAATGGCATTTGCGATTTAAACGCACTGAGACAAAATCTCCCATCTAATGGAAGCAAATGGATTGATTCAGCCTTAAATAAAAAACTGATCGTTAAAATGGGTGCTCAAATACGCCTACATATGGCATCACCCCGTTTTGCTCTTGAGCCTGCAACTAAACTTGGATTTCCACTCGTTGTCCTATCAACAAAATCTACAGAGCGCTTGCCCAAGCGCTTTTCTGCAGCCCAAATTCAAAAAACTGCAGAGGCAGCTTTTGGTAATGACTTTGCCATACGCAAAATCAAAGAAGTTTATCTCCCAATTTACGCAGCCTCTATTCCGCAAGGCGATCAAACGCATACAATTTTTTATAACAGTATGACTGGACTTCCTCTGTAACGCAAATTGCAGATCAAGTGAGTTCTACAAGTACCCCATTGATCTTTATTTTCTTAAGCGTTAGAATTAAGTGATTCTGGAAAGATGGCTGAGTGGCCGAAGGCGCTTCCCTGCTAAGGAAGTGTACCCTTAATCGGGTACCGAGGGTTCGAATCCCTCTCTTTCCGTTCTTCCTTCCTGTAGACAAACTCCTTCCTTTCATGTAATCTGCCGAGAATGGATAAAAGAAAAGTAAAAGTCGCTCCAAACTCAAAAGAATCAGAGATGATGGTTTTAGGCTGTATGCTTACCAATGTTAATTCACTAAACGTCGCCTGCGATGGCCTTGAAGAATTTGATTTTTACTACACAGAGCACCAAACTCTCTTTAAAGCATTAAAAACTATCTATAAAAAAGACAAGCCTGCTGACATTCATCTCGTTGCTGAAGAGCTAAAAAGTGAGGACAAACTCGATGCCATTGGCGGGATTGCGTATTTGACAACACTTGCGCAATTTGTCGGCACCTCAGCCTATATTGAAGAGTACATCGAACTTGTCAAAAATAAATCCATTCTTAGACAGATGATCCGCGCATCTGATGATATTGAAAAAATCGCCCTTAACGAACCAAGTGATGTCCACGCTGCTTTAGATCAAGCACAAGCCTCATTTTTTTCGATTGGTCAAAACGCTAGCCGCGATCAATACTTCCATATTAAAGACATCCTCTCTGGACTAAAAGCAAAATCTCAACTTCCATATCTCAAAGAATTACAAGAGAGACAAGAGCAGTTCCATGCCCGAGAAGATGGAGCACCTAGCGTTACTGGAATTCCCAGCCACTTTCTTGATGTAGACAAAATGGTCAATGGCCTTGCACCTTCAAATCTGTTTATCCTGGCAGGCCGCCCTGGTATGGGAAAAACTGCATTTGCCCTTAACATCGCAGAAAACGTCTGCTTTAAAAACAATATTCCTGTCGGTATTTTTTCTTTAGAGATGAGCGCTGAACAACTTTTGCACCGCGTTATTTGCTCACAAGCTGAAGTTGAATCAGATAAAATCATCCACGGATCATTAGACGGCAGCGAATACCAACGCATCGTTGAAACAGTCGATCGACTCAACAAACACCACATGATTATTGACGATCAAGCCGGATTAAAAATTTCCGATCTTCGCTCACGCGCCCGCCGCATGAAAGAAGTTCACAACATCGGTCTGCTTATCGTCGACTATCTACAGCTTCTTTCAGGCTCCAGCGGCTCTTTTAACAGTGACAATAGACAGCAAGAAATTTCAGATATTTCTCGTAATCTTAAGAACCTAGCCCGTGAACTTGACATTC
>JAUILX010000141.1 GCA_030433395.1 Chlamydiia bacterium | reverse complement strand
GTTTTGATTGCCTCCCATTTGCAGTTTTCTGATCCAAAGCTTTATTCAAAAGTCCAAGTCTTTCTCTTTGGCCAGGCAGCAACACTCTTGGATGTGCACGTTATGATGTATGCTGGCTTAGCAGTTGCTGTGAGTGTATTTCTTGTTTTGCTTTTTCACTCCCTTAAAGCCATTAACTTTGACCGCAGCTTTTCACAAAGCATTGGTCTGAAGATTCAGTGGATCGATACATTGACCTTGGTTTTACTTGCATTAGCAGTCGTTATTGGTATTCGCAGTGTTGGCGTTGTACTGATTTCTGGGATGCTTGTTGCTCCTGCAATCGCAGCTCGCAAGCTCACACATAAACTTTCGCTCATGCTCGTTATTTCTGGCAGTATTGGTATGGTTTCAGGGCTTTTAGGAACGTGGCTATCGATAGAAATGCGCAGTTTCTATCTGCCTACAGGTCCTTTGATTGTCACAGTTGCATCATTTATTTGCATGCTCACGATGCTTTTCTCAAAAGAGCAGGGGCTCATCGCAAGAGGGATGCGCATTGTAGGCTTCCGACGCCAGTGTAAGATTGAAAATGTGTTAAAATCACTTTGGAAATCAGGCCAGACCGATTTGCGATCACTATCTGCGTACTTAGGGCTGCGCCCCCTGCAGAGCCGCCTGGTTCTTAGTCGTCTCATCCGTCAAGGGTGGTGCGAAGCGCATCAAGGCAAATATGCACTGACGCGAGATGGAAAGAGGCGAGCATCGCACATTGTGCGCTTGCATCGCCTTTGGGAAGTCTATCTTACAAGCCAACTTGGGATGACAGCTGATAAAGTGCACCGCAGTGCAGAAGAGATGGAACATATCCTTTCGCCCGATCTCGAACTGCGCCTTATCGAGCTGCTTAAAAACCCCAAAAAAGACCCGCATGCACAGCCTATTCCGAAAAAGGAGCAGTTCTCATGATAAGCCCCTATTTTGGAAACGCGTTCTTTGAATTTTTTGTGACACTTTTAAAGCGCTTGCCACTTCTATGCACTGGAGCTACACCGGCCTCTGATGAAGTGCAGATGGGCGTTTTTATGCTCACAGGGATTGCTACAGCGCTGCTTGGCACAATTTTAGTTTATCGCAAAATGACCATGCTTGCTAACGCTCTTTCGCATACAGTGCTCTTTGGAATAGTCATAGCCTTTGTGCTCACCGTTGCCTTTTCTTCCCATGCAGAACTGACCTTGGCAAACTTGAACCTGGGAGTGCTCTTAGCTGCAGCGCTTATCACTGCGATTCTTACAAATCTATGCACACATTGGTTGACCCGCTCGATGCGCCTGCATGCAGATGCAAGTATCGGTTTAGCCTTTAATACATTTTTTGCTTTAGGTGTCATTTTAGTCACAACCCTTACGCGCAATACTCACTTGGGCATCGAGGCGATTATGGGGAATGCTGATGCGCTGCATATTCACGATCTTAAACTCATGGGCTCAATTTGCCTGATCACCGTAGCCGCGATTGGTTTTTTCTTTAAAGAGTGGCAGATCACAACCTTTGATGCAGGTCTAGCTCATGGCCTAGGCTTTCGACCTTCTTGGATGGGCTATGGGCTCATGGTCCTTTGCGCCCTAACAACGATTGGAGCCTTTCGCGCTGTTGGTGTGTTTCTAGTGCTTGGCTTTTTAATCTTTCCAACCCTGATAGCTCGTCGCTTTTGCAATCGTTTGCTCCCGCTTATGGGACTCGCTGTTGCCATTAGCTGCACGCTTTCAATTTTTTCTGTAGCACTCTCTCGCCATATGCTCTCGGTATGCAACATGCCCCTATCAACATCAGGCATTGCCATCCTACTTCTAGCTGGCACCTACGGATTAGTTTTAGGCATGAAAAAACCCTCCTCGCAAGCGAGAAGGGTATTTGCTAATCAGTGAAGCTAGAGCTTAGCCTCTGATTTGGCTAACAGCACACCGTGCTAAGAAAGCAGCACCAGCAAGTGCAGATACAGAGAAAGCAGACCGAACAACAGTCTTAGTAACTGCAATTTTTGTTTCTAATTCTCCATCTTCGTTTCTTACACTGTTTCTTACAATAAACTGCCCTTGTGCCCAGTTTGAAGCTTTGCTAAAACAACTTCTATCGTCTTTTGTTGCGCCAGCATTTGTCAATTGGCTGTATGCGATCTGTCCAATTTTAGCGATCAAGGCCACGACGCACACGGCTTTAATAGGTTGTGCTTTTACAGCACTTGTTAATGCATTTACGTTCATTAGGGTTCCTCCAATATTTTGGTTGAGGTTTTTTGATATGCAGTCTCCAACATCTCAAAATAACGTTTTGATTTCAAGAGAAAAGAACCAATACATAGCAATTTTTACGCATATCCTTTACAATGAAGGGATGAAAAAAATTTGCATACTTGGATCAACTGGGTCTATTGGCACACAAACCCTCGATGTGGCCTCTCATTTAAGCGATGAAATCGAAGTTTTTGGCTTAGCCAATCATAGAGGCGGACCATTGCTTGAGAAGCAAATCCATCAATACCGCCCCCAGGTTGTGGTGGTGAGCAATGATAAAGCTGCCATGCAATTAAAAAAAACGTTTCCAAAGCTTGAGGTGTGGACGGGCAATGAAGGACTTTGCGCTTTAGCGGGCTACGAGCAAGTTGACACCGTTGTTGCAGCAATCGGTGGCATGGCAGCACTTGATCCTGTTTGGTCGGCTGCAAATGCGAATAAAACCATTGCACTTGCCAACAAAGAAGTGCTTGTATCAGCAGGGGATCTGATCTTAAAAACAGGCGCTACAATTATTCCTGTTGATAGTGAACATAGCGCTTTATTCCAGTGTTTACAAACAGGAAAACCTGACGAGGTACAGCGGCTGATCTTGACCGCGTCTGGTGGGCCTTTTAAAGAGCATAGCCTGCAGGCATTAAAAAACATCAAAGCTGTCGATGCCCTTGCGCACCCGACTTGGAATATGGGAGCAAAAATCACCATTGACTCATCTACGCTTATGAACAAAGGGCTAGAGGTGATTGAAGCACATGTGCTTTTTGGTATTCCTTTCGATCAAATTGAAGTTGTTATTCACCCCCAGAGCATTGTGCACAGTCTTGTCGAGTGGTGTGATGGCTCCATGATTGCGCAGCTCTCCGAGCCCAGCATGCATC
>JAUILX010000140.1 GCA_030433395.1 Chlamydiia bacterium | reverse complement strand
CGTACGAGGAGCGAGCAGACCTTGGCCTACATGGACTTCTTCCGATGCACGTTTCTTCGCTTGAAGAGCAGGTTGAGCGCCGCTACGCCAACTTTTGTCAAAAGAAAACGCCCCTTGCTAAATACTCCTATTTAGCCAGCATGCAAGATCGTAATGAAATTTTGTACTATCGCTTTATTTACGAGCATGCTGAGGAAGTTTTACCAGTGGTCTACACACCAACTGTAGGCGATGCATCATTAAATTTTAGCCAACTCTATAATCAAAACCGTGGCATCTATATTCCTTTTCCACTCATGGATCAAATGGAGCAGATGATCGACAATATTCCCAACGAAGAAGTATCAACAATTGTAGTCACCGATGGCAGCCGCATTCTAGGCCTTGGAGATCAAGGCGCTGGTGGCATGACAATCCCTGTAGGTAAACTGTCTCTTTACACCCTTTTTGGTGGAATCCATCCTGCTAAAACTTTGCCCATCTTGCTCGACGTAGGCACAGACAATCCAAAACTCTTAAAAGACCCTCTCTACATTGGGTGGCGCCATGAGCGCATTAAAGGGGCTAAGTACGATCAATTTATTGAGGCTTTTGTACAAGCCATCAAGCGTCGCTATCCAAACGTCTTGCTTCAATGGGAAGATTTTTCAAAACCTAACGCTAAAAACATACTCGATAGATACCGCAATGAAATCTGCTCGTTTAATGACGATATTCAAGGGACTGCAGCAGTTACACTAGCTGCTATCCTTTCTGCGCTAAAAGTCACAAAATCACCGATTACCGACCAACGCATTGTTATTTTAGGTAATGGGTCAGCCGGTCTTGGCATTGCTGACCTCATCATCGATGAGATGATGGAAAACGGAATATCGCGAGAAGAAGCCCTTGAGAAAATCTACATCGTTGGGCGTTATGGGGTGATCCATAAAGACTTTGAAAACATCGATCCCTACTTAAAAGAATTTGCCAAAGACTATAGCGACATTAAAACTTACATCGATCCAGAATCTGGACATGTGTCGCTACAGCGCATTACAGAAGAGATTCATCCAACAATCCTGATCGGTGTTTGCACAAAGCCTAGCGCCTTCGACGAGAAACTTATTAGAACAATGGCAAAAAATTGTCAGCGCCCAATCATTTTTCCTCTTTCAAATCCAACCTCTAAAACAGAAGCTATCCCAGAAGACATTATCAACTGGACAGATGGACGCGCTATCATAGCAACCGGCAGCCCCTTTGATCCTGTAGTTTACCAAGGTAAAGCGCATCAAATCTGTCAGTGCAACAATGTCTACATTTTCCCAGGAGTAGGTCTTGGAGCGATTGCAGTTGCTGCAAAAACCATTTCAAACCACATGTTTTCCAAAGCAGCAGAAGTGCTCGCTCGCTACTGCCCGAAAGCAAAAGATCCGCTAGCATCGCTATTCCCACCAGTTAGTGATCTACGCTCAATCTGCCGCGAAATAGCTTTTGAGGTAGCTAAAGTTGCTGTGCGAGATAAAAACACAGACTTGACCCTTACAGACGAAGAGATCAAAACAGCCATTGACACGGAGATGTGGTTCCCAGAGTACCCTATTTACACGCGCTCTGAAGAATTAGCTTTAACTTAAATTTTTATTATGGCACAATCTGGTGCCATGAAAACGCTAGACGACAAACTTAAGGATCAAGCCAAAAAATCCATAAAAACGCCTGCTGCTCCAAGTAGTACATTTACAGGATTTCGGTTACATCTACCTATTTTCCAAAAGCTTTTAAAAAGGCTTGGTCTGCCTGCAATCAAAGCTTCAAAATCGTATACTATTTTACGAAAAAAAGAGATTTCAACCCAATGTTTTGACAGGCAAGATCTTCACCTCCTGCGCTATTACGAAATTAACTCTTCAAAAAAAGCCCTTAAACGGAAAATTTGGAATATCCGCCTGCCCAAACACATTCCGTTTAGCAATTCCAATTTCTCAGCCCCAGTTACTCATCGCAAAGTCGTTAACAACCTGGACTCTGGGTTTAGATTGCTTAGGGTTAAAGGAATTCAGGTGAGAGATTGTTCTAATTTTGACGAATCCCATAGCAAATGCGCTATGGATGAGCAAAAAAGGGTGCAAGGTGACACCTTAAATGCCTGAAGACAGGCGATATAAACCCATAACTGAGGTTAATAAGCTTCAAGAGAAGTAAATCCGCAGTAGCCAGTTGATAGTGATTTGCAAAATTTAAAAATGAAATCAGATTCTACACGCTGCTTTAAAACCATACGCCAAACACCTTTGCTCAATAGATCCGGGCGCAGACCAACAAACTGAGGCTTTATAAATCCTGATTTTTGGCACATGTTTTCAAGCTCTTGAGGTTTGATAAACAGATCATATACATGCATATTTTTCGGTGTTTTAGGTATGAACCACTCAACAGCTTTGATGATCATTAGGCGAGAGAGCAAATTGCGATTAAACGTATGAAAAAAAAATAATCCTCCCGGTTTGAGTATGCGAGCACTTTCAGCAATCACTTTTGCAGGTTCATCGACATGCTCTAAAAGATCCATCGCGCAGACCACATCAAATGATGCGTCGTCAAAAGACATCTCCATTGCATTGCCAATGCGGTAGTTAACGCTTTTAGTCACATCGCGCTCTTTTGCAACTTTAAGTGACTTTGATGAAAGATCAATGCCCTCTACACGATGCCCAAGAAGGGCCAAAAAGTTAGAAAGAAGACCAGCTCCACATCCAACATCTAAAATTTTTGAAGAAGGTTTGCCCTTTTTCTCTATCATCTTGGCAACCCAGGGGCTGCGCACGCGATTTTCAGCACGCAAAAGCGCTATTGGATGATCTTCACCGCCCTTGTACCAAAGGCTATTTAGATCCTCGTAAAAATCATTGTTGATTATCGATGTGCAGGCTTCCATATAAAATTCCAATATACAACTTGGTAAAGTCCAAAAAGGCTAACAGCAATCACCTGAGTTTTCAAGAACAAAACAAGCATAAAGCTTTGATCTCTCATGCCAGCTAACCAAAGTGGCAACTCAACATTTGAGTTGACAGCCCAGATCATTCCAGCTGCTGTGAGTAAAACAGGGTGATTTAAAAATAAAAGCGCATGGAGCCATTGCTCACTTGCAGGGCAATGATGCTTATGCACAAATTCATCCTTTGTGACAAAAAT
>JAUILX010000009.1 GCA_030433395.1 Chlamydiia bacterium | reverse complement strand
CTCCCGACAATACTGCTAAGCCTTCATCTTGAATTCTGTTATTCCCAATATAGAGTTGTGACATCTTTGACCCTTCAAAAATTCCTCTAACCAACTCTTTGATTCCATCAACAGATAGATTGTTTCCTGACATGCGAAGTTTTGCAAGATTTTGATTAAATAATGCTGGAGCAATGATCTTCAGTCCCTCTGGACCAATACGGCGCGTATCTAAATTAACAGCTCTAAGCAGCGGTCTATCTTCCAACCACAAGGCAAGTTCCTTGAGTTTTTTTTCATCAAAAGCAATCGTGTTGAGTTTGAGGTCTTCTGTGCTTTCTCGCTTACCTAACCAGTCCAAAAACTCTTCAGGACGATGAATAATAATCTGGCCTTCTTCCAATGAAATTGTGGAGTCAGACAAAAGGCTTTTCATTTCGGCAAGTTTATACTTGCGCCTTGGCTCAGGTTGCCAAACATGCTTAGCTATGTTATTTGTAGCTTCGTCTGTTACTTTAAGCTGTCCCTCATCAGCAATAAATTGGTAACTTTTTCCATCGACTGATCCTTTCCATACCACCGTGCTCATCACAATCCTCACCTTTTTTGAAAGAGACTCTACCAACTACTTAAATATTAAAAAAGAATTTTTTGCTTAATTCTCAAACAACTTATATACAGCGCATTACAAAATTAACTAGAAAAAGGTGACATATTTGTCATTTTTTGCTAGCATAAAGTGACAGATATGACACTTTTGGAGAGCTCATGAAGCGCAAAATGATGGCTAATTTACTTAATTGGAAAAATGGAGAAGGGCGAAAACCTCTTCTTTTGAAAGGCGTGCGCCAAGTTGGCAAGACCCATTTGCTAAAGTCTTTTGGTAAGCAGCATTTCCCTAGCTTTCATTATTTTAACTTTGAACAAACTCCTCAATTGGCAAAGATTTTTGAACCTGACCTCAAACCAAAACGGATCTTAGATGAGTTAAGTCTTTTTCTTGGCCAGTCAATTGACACGTCTAACGACTTGGTTATTTTTGATGAGATTCAAGAGTGCCCTAAAGCCCTAACAAGTCTAAAATACTTTCAAGAAGAATGCCCTGAGGCCCATCTTTGTGGAGCAGGATCTCTTTTAGGTCTTCACTTGAGTGAAGGCTCATTCCCCGTTGGCAAAGTAACATTTGAAACTTTGCGACCCATGTGTTTTGAAGAGTTTTTGATGGCCATTAACGACAAATCACTCCCAATTCTGCAAGCACTAAAAGAAAAACTACAAATTCCTGAAATACTACATGGTCATTTATGGACAATGCTCAAGCACTACTTCATTGTTGGAGGATTGCCAGAAGCAGTTTCCACTTACATTAAGCATCAAGATAATCTTTTTGAGTGCTTTTCCAAAGTCAGAAAAAAACAAGACGACTTACTTAAATCCTATTATGCTGACATTGCAAAGCATAGTGGCAAAATCAATGCAATGCACATTGAGCGGATTTTTGCTTCTACACCAGCTCAACTCAGTCGCTCCCATGATGGAAGTAGCTCACGCTTTAGATTTCGGGGCGTCATACCAGGCGTATCCCATTACGATCGATTAGCTGGCTCTATCGATTGGCTTGAGGCTGCAGGTCTTGTGATCAAAGTGCCTATTGTAAATTCTGCTTTTCTTCCATTTAAGGGCTATGAAAAAGAAAACTTTTTTAAACTTTTTTTATTCGACGTAGGCCTGCTAGGAATGATGAATCATTTATCTCCAAAAGTGCTTTTAGATGCTAACTACGGCAGTTATAAGGGTTATTTTGCAGAAAACTTTGCCCTCCAAGAACTCGTTGCTCAAGGCAAAGACGCTTTAGTCAATTGGCAAGAGAAAAAATCAGAGATTGAGTTTCTGTATGAGCATCAGGGCGAAGTGATCCCATTAGAGATCAAATCTGGAAATATCACCAGAGCTCAGAGCCTGCAAATATTTAGTCAAAAATATGCCTGCCCCTACCAAGTGATTTTTAGCGGGCGCCCTTTGAAGTGCGTGCAAAGGGAAAAACTCCACTATTATCCTCTCTACTTAGCAGGATTTTTCCCCTTGCTATAAATTAAAAACTTAAATTACTCTTGCAAGCATGCGTATTCTGATATTTGCAGTGCTCGCCTTTTCACTGTTTGCAGAGCGCGATATTTCGCACTTAGCAGAAACTGAAGCCATGCCAGAGACTCTTGTTGATGGGTGCGTCAGCGCTATTACGGGCGCATTTGTTTATCAATACCCAACCATCACCGTGCAAGGCGCTGAGCCCATTCACCTCCCGTTAAGCTACGTCAGCGCTTTAGGAAGAGAGCGCTCTGGAGGTTGGAGTCAGCTTTCTCATCTATCAGCAACTCAAGTCAATAGGCATATATACGCCAAAGAGCCAAACGGCACAGAGCTCCATTACTGGCGCGCTCATTCTATTGGCGGGCGCAAACGTCTATTTCGATTTAATTTAGCAGAATCCTCTAAAGAGAAAGCCTTAACCAACTGTGCTCGCGGCACTATCAGCGCGCGTCATGACCTAGCAAATCAATACCTCATGTTAGAATGCGATGAAAAAGCTTTTCACCTTTACTGTTCTGATGGAACTGTGCGTTATTACAGATGGCGCGGCCGAATAACACCACAAGAGGACGCATTTCTTCTTTATTGGGAGCAAAAACCCAATGGACATAAAATCCATTATGACTGGCACGTTGATTACCACTCCAATATTTTTCAATCGAAGTATACATTCCACAGCGAGCTGCGAGGGATCAAAACCACCAATGCAGACGAGTCCAAAACATTTGCGTGGGCCAAGTACCGTTATTTATCCGATCCTAAAAAACAACCCGACTTTGAGCTCACAACAAGCGATGGTCAAACCTATACCGTTTCTCATAACCGTCTCAAACACTATTTCCACCCCCTTTATGAAAAATTAAATAAGCCCGATATCTTTTTTGCTCGGTATATTGAAGGATGGAATCTGCCTAAAGTCGGCTTCAACTATGAATGCAATCAACGCCTTACAGATCCTCTATTAAGTGCTATCACCTTTCCTGACAGCCGAAACCGCTACATCCATTACTACCGGAATCCAAAAGAAAATAACATTCCAGGTAATCGCACCATCATGCTAGATGGCGACAAAGATGTGCGCCTTAAACGAGTTAGCTCACTCAAGTCGAAACTGGGCACAACTCACACATTCATTTATTATCCAACCGAGATAACTGAAGGAGAAGAGCACACTGAAGTCTTTGATGGGCTTGGCAATCGCACAATTTATAGATCATCAACAGACAAACGTCTTACCGCCATAGAAACCTATGCTGGAGAAAATAAAATCGTCAGCTATCAGCGATTTGCTTGGAATGGTCATCGCATTAAGTGCCGCTACTGGAGTGATGAAAATAATGTCCCGCATAAAGCTCTTACCCATATTTATGACAATGCAGGCAATGTTATTCAAGACATCTTTCAAGGTAATTTAACCGGAGCAAACACATACCCCTTAAGCCCCGACACAATAGAAAATCCCTCAAAAAGCAAAACCGAAAAAGCCATTACAAAGCGCACATTTAATGAGAAAAACCTGCTCAAATCTGAGCAAAAGCCAAATGGCCTATTCATCAAATACACTTACCACGGCGATACCGACCTCATAACTTCTAAGCTTTTTTACGAAAATAAAACTCTGTTCATGCGCATGTTTTTTCAGTACAACGAAGACAACTTACTCGTTCAAGAGATCACAGATGATGGCCCAACTGGCACCACACGCTATACAAAAAAGCTCTTGCTCAACACAAATGGTCCATTTATAGGAATGCCAAAAAGCATTCGAGAGTATGGATTAGATCAACTTTTACGCCGCACAGATATCATCTATAATAAGCATGGCCAAGTCACTGAAGAAAAAATCTACGACTCTTCAAATACTTACCGCTACTCAAACCACATCACCTATGATGAACGTGGACGACCTAATAAAACCATTGATGGAGAAAACCGCACCACATTTAGCTCATACGATAGTCACAACAACAAAACAAAATTCACTGACATTGCTCAAAACTCCTATCTGATGCATTATGACGCTCATAACCGCCTAACTAAAACCATACAAAATAAGCAATACACCACAACATATACCTACGATCTCAAAGATCAAAAAATCACTGAAACTGATATTTTTACCAATAAAACCACCTATAAATACAACGAGCGGGGCAACTGCTCTCAGACTACACTTCCAGCTGATCAATCAGGAAACCATCCCCAAACAACCATCTCATATGATTTTCTACAAAACCCTATAGAAATAATAGATCCATTGAATCATAAGACAGAAACAACCTATAACGCCTACGGCAAACCACTAAAAATCACTCACCCAGACGGAGCATGCGAAGCGTTCACCTACACCATCGATGGGGAACTTGCCTCACACACACTCCCCAATGGAACAACTACACACCACACCTATGATATTTTAAACCGCATCACTCACACACAAGTGAAATGCATTCGCGGGAAACTCTTAAAAGAGGAGCATTTCAAATACGACACCTTTCACCTCGTACAGCACATCGACGCTGAAGGAAACTCGACTTACTATACCTATGATTGCGCCGGACGCAAAGCATCAGAAACAAAAAACCAAGAAACCATCCGCTACGGCTACGATACATTAGGCCGCTGCAACCAAGTCATCTATCCCGATTACACCGTCGTTACAGAATTTGACAACCTCAACCGCCCCATCTCGACTAAAACGATCGTAGACAATAAACCTCTTCTTGCCGAAGACCGCACCTATGACCTTCACGGCAACAAAGCAAGCATCACCCGCTATCCCCACAACACCCCCTCCACAGAAACATATCACTACGACCATTTTAGCAGACTTATCTCTCATACCGATGCGCTCGGACACAAAACAATTACCACCTACAACGAAACAGATCACCTAGAAACCACAACAACTGACCCTTTAGGAAGGCAAACCTTGACCACCTTTGATGCGCTTGGTCGCAGCATCTCGATCCAAAAGCTCGACGCAGCAGGTTATCCCATTGGCTTAGAAGAAACCACCTATGATCTTTTAAACAACCCCCTCTCACAAATCAGCACTATCTATTCACCAAATAGCAAACGCAAAACTATCATGAACCGCGCCTATGATGAGCGCTCGCGCCTCATCGAGCTCACAGAAGCTGTTGGCTCACCCCTTGAGCGCAAAACATTGACCACCTACACACCAACCGGGCAAATTCACCAACTCACCAAACCAGACGGCATCAAACTCATCTACTCATACGATGATCTAGACCGATTATCTCGCCTGCACTCCTCCGATTCCACCATCGACTACCAATACAGCTACAACCGCTTAAGTCAAATCACACAAGTAAGCGATGCCATCCAAAAAACCACATCAAAGCGTACATGGGATCCCATGGGCCACCTACTGACAGAAACACTTGCCACAGGCCACACCTTCAAAAGCACCTATGACAACCAAGGTCGCCGCACCGCATTTCAATCTACTAATTACACCTATACTGGTCCCCTACTCCACACCGTTGCAAGCCACACCTACAGCTATGACCTGGCCGGTAATATTCTATCCGATGGACACTCGAACTACAGCTACGATTCCCTCTGCCGCCGCACCAGCACCAATCATCCCAGCTATACGCATACCATCTTTGCCTTTGACCCGTGCGGCAACGTCCTACACGACTCAAAAAGTACCTACACCTACGATGCCTACAATCACCTGACCTCCGAAAACAGCAACCAATACACCTACGACTCTCACCACAACCGCATCCAGCAAAACGAGACACCCGAGCTCATCAACGAGCTCAACCAACCCATCGACATACCCCACAACCCAGCCGGCTGTCCCCTTTCCCATAAAGAAGCCTCCCTGACCTATGACGCCCTTGACCGCCTCATTGCATACGCCAGCCCTACCCAAACAATCACCTACACCTACGACTACCTCAACCGCCGCCTCTCTTCCACACAAAATGGTACCACCACCGACTACTTTTATGACGATCGAAACGAAATCGGATCCACAGCTGGAGAGCAACGCATTCTCGGACAAGGCCACGGTGCAGAAATTGGCGCCACCGTCCTCATCCTCATTGATAACACCCCCTATATTCCCCTCCACGACCTTTTTGGCAACATCACCTGCCTCCTCAACTCCAGTGGTCAGCACTACACCACCTATGAATACGACGCCTTTGGCATCGACCAGTCATCTACCACCTGGTACTCTAACTTATTCTTTACAGACCGCAATCCCTGGCGCTACAAATCCAAGCGCCTTGATCCCACCGGCCTCACCTTTTTTGGCCGCCGCCACTACGACCCCATCTCAGGTCGCTTTCTCACCCCCGATCCCAAAGGCTACTCCGAAGGCCCCAATCTCTATCAATACGTCCTGGGCAACCCCCTAACTACCTACGACCTCTACGGCGAGATGAGTTTTAAACCTCAACTAACTAAACCTAAACCACAGCTACTTATTCACGGAGACTATGATGCACATCCCAATGAGCGTCATATCCATATCAATGGCATGAACAATACAATTGATGAAATTAGAGAGCGTGGCCAACTTATATCAGAAAAGTTGAGTAGTACTAGACTCTATACAATCTACCAGCCCCATACTTCTATTCCTATCGAGATATGCAAAGCCCTTTGGAGTGGTATGGGCTTTAAAAGTAGGTCAGGAAACATGCTACGTGATACGATTATGCAATTGGTAGACGACCTTGGAGGAGTAGAAGGAAGCGGGGTTATTAATATTTCTGCTCACAGCAAAGGCGCTGTTATATTGGAAAGAGAATTAAAACATATGCCTCAATCCATTCGCGCTATGCTTTCAGTAGACACGTATGGAGCTCCCTGGCCTATACATCCATCTTTAGCTGGGGCTGTAACAAACCATGTAGATCCCAAAGACTTTGTAGCCATACCGTCAATTCATCAAATGCAGAATTTATGCTGTAATTTAGACAACCTCCCTTCATTTCTAAACATGGATTCAAATTTATTCAAGTACTCAGATATCAACACAGAGTATAACATTAAGTATACTCCAGTGTCTGATGGCCACCGCTTTTTGGGTGACGGGTACAAAATTCCATTTAATCAAAATTGCAATGATTATAATATTAGGGTAGCCGCACAAACTCAAACCAATCTTGGAGACCGCTAATGCTAATATTTGCGATTTATATACTCACTACCGTTATTGCCCCAGATCAATTTCTATCAGAAGCCTCGAAAGCACTCAACGTCAATGCTGCAACTGCATTTGATACAAACGGTCTCGTTGTATCTAGTCAGGGGGGCAGGTTAATGCAAAATATCAAAACCTTGAAACAATCATTAGAATCTTCAGAGCGCGTGGAGTTAAGTCGTGCAAGGCAAATCTTTGTGCAGACAGCACTAGATCTTATGCAGTGTGTAAATAAAAACAAGAAATTACGTCCTTACCTAAACACTTACCCTTTTTCGATTGAAAATATTCAACTAACCATTGGTTTCACAGAGAATAACAACTTTATCAAGCCACCTCATATTGCAAATATTTCATGCCACAAAGGTAAGGTCTATTATAGTATTGCCAACACAAATCGTGAAGCAGAGCCATTAAATCATCTTCATGAAGAGACGTTTGAAGAAGCTTGTCAACTCGTGGCAAAAGAAAAATAGAAGGAGCAAATCACTCCTTCTTTTAGAAATTTGGATTGAATAACTACGCAGCTAGAGCTTTAGTTATAGCCTGTGTTTGTATAGTTTGCTTACGAATTATAGCTGATGGTCGTGTCGAAAGAGTCCTAAAAGCGTTAACTACAATGTGTGTCGCAGCAAAATATGTGACCAATCTCACTGCTCGTTTTAACAACCGATTTTTTTCGACAGCAACATCTGTTGGCACTTCTGCAACCGCTTGGTTTGAAACGAAACTTGGAATGACAGCCAACTTAATAATGCTGCATGCAACTAAGCTGACAAGAGCCGCTTGCATCCCAACAGTGCTCCCCACCTTTAAACTCTGTTTTGCTGCACAAATCCCCCAACCATTTGCTGCTACATAAGCAGCTGCACTTTCTTGTAGAAAGTAAAAAGCACCTGAAGCAATAGCTGTAATCGATATTTCCACAACATCTGTGCGAGTTTCTAAACTTAATGACCTATAAGCATCTGACCCCACACTTCTCGACAATTGAGCAACCTTGTTGGCTAAGTAACTTCCACTATTTCTAGCTATCTCGTATGCCCTATATCCAATTCCATTCATAATATTTTCTTCCTGTTCCTGATAATTTTATAATTTTGCACGAATGAAAGGTCTTTCTTGCCAGGCCTTTTCCATCGCTTGATTTTCCCCATCTTTCCAAACCTTCTCTAAAACAGAATCTGAGACTTCGCCTTCTTGGACACTTTCCACAGCTACATCCTTCCAAACCTTTTCTAAATCAGAGCTATTAGATCTTTTCTCGCTGTCGTTAAATAAATCCTTAACAGTCGAGAGCAAGTTGCTCAGATTTGATCCTCCCATTCCTGAAGATGGGCCCGATAAGTTGTGACTTATCAACCAAATGGAAAGAAAGACAAATGTTAAACCAAAATTAGTAACAACAGCTCCTATGCCTGCTGCTAGTCCTGCCGCGTAAACTAAAGTGCTTGTTATTGATAAAAACGCGAACGTATACGTTCCAATACGACCTATTTTTTCAATCATTTTGTTCTGGTCGCTAACGCCAAAAACAATATTTGTAACTTGCGATAAAACCAGGCGTTGAATTCCCATTATTTTTTCCTCTTTTCGCTTTTCAATATCTCCAACCTACTTATAAATAATAATTTAGATTTCAATATTTAATAGCTGTATATTTTTGCTTTAATTTTTAACTAATATTAACAATATAACTTCTTTATGTCAATTATATGTAAATAATTTATAATTAATTGTTTATATTAAATATTTCACTATATCGTATTCAAAAGGTGTAGGTGTTTGATTTAGTTGAGGTTAAATGAATTGAAGGCTTTTGCAAAAAAGTCCAATGGTGTTTAATGAGGCTTCGTATCGCAAATGGGCGCACTTGCTGGCAATGAAAAACTTTATTCAAAAGAGCTGGATCTTCCTGCTCCTTTTTTGCTTCACCTCGACAGCTGGGCTGGCTGCTGATAAGGATCAATCTGTGCCAACCAGGCGGATTGTTATCGATCAACCAACCGAGGATGAAGGATACACAATTAATTTCAGCGATGTATCCATCACAGAATTCATCAGTTTTGTCTCTAAAATTGCAAATGTCAACTTCATCTATAAAGACGACGAGCTCGATTTTAATGTATCTGTTGTATCTGATGACCCAACCAATTCCACTTATGTGGTATCAGTACTCATTCAGGTTCTACGGGCAAATGGCTTTGAGGTCTTGGAGCAGCACGGAAATCTTGTGATTACAAAAACAACCGGTGGTGCCAAACTTGCTACTGTCGTTTCAGAAGAGCTCCCTTTTAGAGGTGGGCCTGTACCTGCCATTGTAACGCGTATTTTCAAGATTGAAAATGCCAACCCAGCTCAGCTTGGAGCTCTAATTCAACCTATGCTTTCAACGGCAGCCCTTGTTGAGGTCTCCCCCACATCGCGTCATTTAATTGTGACGGATGTCACAGGCAATGTCGATAAGATTGCAGATGTCATGCTGACTCTCGATGCGCCACAATCAGCCTTTGATATAGATGCTTATAAAGTTTTGGAATCTAATCCCGATGAGCTTGTAGCCTATGCCCAGCGCATCATTACACCCGTGGCAGAAGGCAACCCTGTTATCATGGTACCACAAGCACACTCCAATACTATTTTTGTCGTTTCAACGCCTTATTTAGTTGAGCGCACTATGGCTATATTAGCGGATCTCGACAATCCGACTGATATTAATGGAAAGCAACTCTCATCTGATTTTTTGATGTACCACCCCAAATACCGCTCTGGAGAAGAGCTTCTTACCTCCATGCAAGATCTAGCTAAGAGCTTAGAGTCTTCACAGCTCTATGACCCTTCGTTTTTACGTGCTGTTGAATCAGGTAAGTGGGTGCCTTCAACCAACTCTCTTGTCTTTACAGGAAACCCAGAATCGTTGCAGCGCATTCAAGCAATGCTTGAGGTCATGGACTCATCCACAGCCGTTGCAGCTGGCCGAGACGTGTTATTTGTCTACAAAATTCAAAAAGTTGCGCACGAGCAGATTGAGCAGGGTCTGGAAAATTTTGCTAGTAAGCTCGACTCTACCGACCCAACCACAAGAGCTATTAAACAAACAATTGACACAATGAGGTATTTGCCTGAGTCTAATTCGCTTGTTTTTAAAGGACCCCCAGCTGCTATCGAAAAGATCAAAGAGATGCTCACGATGCTTGATGGCGAAGGCTCACGACTAATATCACAAAAGACCTACTCTGTTTATAAATGCCAAAACATTCAGGGAAATGTCTTAATTGACGACTTAGAGGGCGTTGCAAAAAATTTAAAATTATCAGGTG
Organism: Chlamydiia bacterium; assembly: GCA_030433395.1. Classification (GTDB taxonomy): domain Bacteria; phylum Chlamydiota; class Chlamydiia; order Chlamydiales; family JACKPQ01; genus JACKPQ01. The sequence continues at coordinate 6,928 of JAUILX010000009.1, read as the reverse complement.
TAAACAACGCAGCTGTCATCGAAGCTATTAACTCCATAGAGTGGATAAAATCAACTAACTCTCTTTTAATTACAGGAACGCAGGCTACTATCGAACAAGTGGTTGCTCTTTGTGAGAAATTTGATGTCCCACGAGGCACAACTGCAGCTTCTGAATTCTACATGTACAAGCCTGTTCACAAGTCGGCTCAAGATATTCGCGATGCTTTATTGAATATCTCTGAAGACTTGGAGAAGTCTGGGCTAGCTAATCCTAATTTAATTAATACAATCACGACAATGCGCTATGTAGAGTCTACGCAATCACTTCTTTTTACTGGAACACCAGACTCAATTAGCGAGATTAAGCTCTTATTGCAAACCATTGACAATGGCGTAGGCGTAGCAGGTGTTCAAACCATCGGTGATGTTACATTCCTCATTTATAAAATTAAAAATGCGTCCGGACCTCAACTTCTTGCGTCACTTAAGGCTTTGACAGGCGATTTGCAAAAAGCAAATGCAGATCCAGAACTGATTAAAACATTGAGCCGCGCGCGCTACATTCAAGAGACAAATTCCATCATGTTTACAGGACCGCCTGAAGCGCTACAAAAAGCTGATCGGCTTGCAGAGCGCTTTGATATCCCCTCACTTGGCGGTGGCGTAGCAGAGCGCCCTTCTCCTGACACTTTTAAAATTTATAAGCCTCGATGCTTAGCAGGTGAAGAGCTTATCCATGTTATGGATGATTTTGAGCAAAACCTCATTGATAGCGGGGTCACCCGACCTAGCCTCTTTGATACAATCAACAACTTAAAATATATCGAAAAAACCAACTCCCTACTCGTTTCTGGCGAGGCGGATGCTGTGGGAGAAGTGATGGATCTGCTCCAACGTTTTGATGTTCCAGGAGCGCTTTCTCTTTCTGAAGTTCCTCCTCTCGAACCATTTGATGATGTCAGCTTCTTAATTTACAAACTCCATTACCATCAAGGTACATTGATTGTAGAATCGCTCAAGCAAATTGCAGCAGAGTTGCAAACTAGCGCCTCTTCCCAGGGTGGAGCTAACGCCAAGCTCATTGATGCTATTAACTCAATCCAGTGGCTGCAAGTCACAAACTCCCTCATCGGCACAGGTGAACCTTCAACACTTGCAAAACTTAAAGAACTGATTCAAAATATCGATATCCCCTTGCGCCAAATTTTTATAGAAGTTCTTGTGATTGAAACAGAAATTGGAGACCAACTCGACTTTGGCCTCACATGGGCCTCTCAAGGAAAAATTACAGACCGAATCGGATATGCAACAGGCAGCTTCCCTCAGAATGCAAGCATTGACAATGCTGCCAACGGAGGTCTAGCATCCACATTTGGCGACAGCATAAGAGCTATCTCAAGTACCCGAACACCTACAGGATCTGACGTCCCATTTGCCTCAGGATTTGACATGGGCATTATCGGCGATCTCATCTTTCATAAAGGACGCACATTTGCAGCGCTTGGAGCTCTCATCAACGCCCTCAAAGGGGATTTAGACACAACCATTGTGCTCAACCAAAAAATCATCACGCAAGATGCTCGTAACTCTACCATATTCGTAGGTGACAACATTCCTTTTACTGGCTCGACTGTGCAAACAGTTGGAAACAGTAGCCAGCAAACAACAGCAAACCTTGAATATCGCGATATTGGGTTTAATCTAAGCATCACGCCCAATATTGGCGACAACAATCTGATCACTCTTGAAATTGATACCGAAATTTCAGAAACAGTTGGAGAAACCCCTGACACCTCAACTTTGCAAGGGATCACAACTAGCAAAACCACGACCACCACACGCGTTCATATTCCTGATAAAGCATTCCTTGTTCTTAGCGGCCAGGTGCGCAATCAAACAGCACGCGCTAAAACATCCATTCCATGCCTAGGCAGTTTGCCAGTCGTTGGGGCAGCCTTCAGCCGCGTTAATAACCTCAAAGACAACAAGAGTGTTATGATCTTTTTAAAGCCAATCATTGTTGATGATTTAGACACCTACAAAATGATCACTGAACGCCAAGAAGACATCTGCTTGCAAGAAGGCGTTGCTGATGATGTAGAGGCTGGCTTTGAGCTCGTCAAAACTCCTGAAGACGAAGAGTAGTTTTATACCAAGTCTGATAAATGAATTTAGACCTGAGCTGCGTGAAAATTCCCGCGATTCAACGATCCTAAAGCATGCAGTATTAATAACCTGAGTTATGGGTTTTAATTGCTTGTATTTCAGAGCAGATCAGGTGATAGATTGTTCCATTTTTTGCGATTCAATAGCCGCAGGCGCTATGGATGAGCAAAAAAGGGTGCAAGATAGCACCTTAAATGCCTGAAGACAGGTGATATAAACCCATAATTCAGGTTAATAGCCCGAATGGAATTCAAAAATCGGTTTTGGGCAACGCGAAAGCTTTCGAAATTTGCCGATCCTAAGTAACCTAATATTAAAAACATGAGGCCACCTAAGATCGACGAATTGCGGCGCTTTGGCGCCGCCGAAAATCCGATTTTTGAATTCCATTCGGTATACAGCTAGCTTTACGACCGTTAAAGCCCGGGGTTTTGATGCGCTCAGATCTAAATTTATTTATCAGCATTAGCATTATTTCAGCAATCATGCTAACTTGTAGTCTATGAAACATTTTTGGATTGGGCTGCTCTTGCTCGCGGGCTGCTACCGCGTTCCCGATAAAATTGAGCCTCAACTTTGCTACTCTGTAGAGCAGCGTTATCTGCAACGCCTTCCAGCTTGCTTCTCTCCATTGACTGCGGATGAAAAAAGCCATGAGTGGGGAAAAGAGTATACGATTGGCATTGCCTTTGCAAAAGAACTAGACCTCTACAGGGCCATCACTGCCTTTAAACGTGCACAAATTCTAGCTCCTGATGATAAAATTGAGCGCACCCGCGAAATCAGCTACAACATCATTCTGTCCTATTACTTGGGCAAACGCTACGCAGATGTTGTTGACAGCTTTGAGTCTTCTAATCTCACACGTGTAGGGGCAGAGTTTTGCGCCTTCCACGACCTGCTTGTTATCCTCTACGAATCTTATGATGCAATTGGAGCTGATATCAAAGCTGATCGGGTGCTAAAGCTTATGCACAACACCTACCCTGAAACCTCAGATAAGCTTAATGAAGAAACTATTTTATCCCGTGGCGATATTGCGCAATTAGAAGCACTCGCTTGCCAACTGCCTGAAAAAGAATATTTACAATCAATTGCTGAGTGCTATCAGCTCAATAAAAAATCTATAGGTAAAGCTCAACTTTTTAATACCCTACTGCCAGGAGCCGGCTACCTTTACGTTGGACAAAAGCAATCAGCTATTACAGCCTTTTTACTCAATGGTGCCTTCATCACGGCTTCATATTTTTTTTTTAAAGATGGCAATATTGCTGCAGGTGTGATCACAGCAAGTTTTGAAGCTGGCTGGTACTTTGGAGGGATTTATGGTGCGGGCGAAGCAGCAAAGTTGTATAATGAGCGTCTATATGAAAATATTGCATCACATACCATGGAGCGTGAGCGTTTGTTCCCTGTCTTTTCTTTGCGCTACGCTTTTTAGCGCCCCTGGCTATTTTGAGCCCTGGGGCAAAGATGCCCATCTAATCTCATCCCATACATCTGACACTCCACAGCCGCGCAAAGACCCTCTTTCGTGGACAGCTGAAAAGCTTATCGCTTTTCATACCAACATCCTTTCACCCGTTGATGGCCCTCGTAGCGATTTTCGTCCAACTAGCTCACGCTACATGCTCATGGCAATACGCCGTCACGGCTTTTTCAAAGGGTTTGTGATGGGATGCGATCGCCTTATGCGTGAAAATAAAGATGAATGGATCTACCGCACCAAGGTAATCAACGGCGTCAAGTACAAATGGGATCCCACTTACTAACCTGAATTCCTTTAACCCTAAGCAACCTAAACCCGGAGCTCAGGTTACTAATATGCCATAATTGCGCTAACAAAGGGGGTTGGTCCGCAACTCGCGTTATGTTACGCAAATGGTCGGATTCAGATGCTGCAGCGAAGGTATTGAGATGCAAAAATGTCGATGAGGCCCACTTGGTGTGAGTCGATGATTTTTGCAACGGAACCATTTTTCTTGCTTAATCTATTGTTGTCGTAGTACAATGCGATAAACGGTCTTTTTTGCGGAGTATAGTGCGATATGTTTGAAAATGCCCTTAAAGAGCAAAACCCTCATTGGAATCAAGCCACTAAAGATCAGTGGATTAAAAGGCATCAATTCCAAAAACTCACTCAGTTACTCACAACCCCCCATGTTATTTCAGTGGTAGGCGTTCGGCGAGCTGGGAAAAGTACTCTTTTAAAACAACTTATCCATTACCTGATCACTGAAAAACACATGTCTAAAGAAAATATTCTATTTCTCAATCTCGAGCATCCCTACTTTGCAAGCTATGTAACTGAAATTAAAAGTCTTCATAAAATTTATGAAGACTATTTAAGATTAATGAATCCATCGGGTCAAATTTTTATCTTACTTGATGAGGTGCAGTTTTTTCAGCAGTGGCCCATATTCGTTAAAGCGCTTTATGAACAAAAAAAATGTAAGTTTATTGTTACTGGCTCTAATTCAGCTCTTCTATCAAGTGATTTGATGACCCTGCTTTCTGGCCGCACGTTGCCAATTGAAATGTTTCCTCTATCCTTTTCTGAGTTGATGTCTCACCATCGCCTAACACAGCAAAGCCCAACTCATCAAATCCAGCGGCTTTTCGACAGATACATAAAGTTTGGAGGGTTTCCTGACGCTGCTCTTGCCGGTGATGAAAGTATCGCCAAAGACATCTTAAACTCTATGGGCAAGTCTATTCTTTATCAAGATGTGACTGCCCGACTCAATATTAAAAAGCCCGTTGATTTGGAGAGACTCTTCTTTTACTTAATCTCTAATATTTCGACTCCTTTCACCTACAAGAAATTAGCAGAACTATTTTCGTTAAACGATAAGACCATAAAGGAGTATATTGAAGCCATTCACGAATCTAATCTTTTATACCAAACAGAAAAATTTTCTTATTCACTAAAAGCCCAAATGCGCCATCCCAAAAAACCATATGCTATCGACCCAGGCCTTGTTAATTCGATAGCATTTCGATTTTCTGAAAACCGTGGCCGCCTTCTAGAAAATATTGTTTTTCTAGAACTCAAGCGTAGAGGCTATCAGGTCTATTATTACAAAACAAAAAACGACTATGAGGTTGATTTTCTTATCAATAAACAAAATGAATTTGAGCTCATTCAAGTCTGCTCATCCATAAATGAACTAAGCACTCGCAATCGAGAAATCCGAGCTCTTGAAAATGCATCAAGCGAAATCAAAGTCACAAGAAAACGGATCATTACTGAAGACCAAAATGAATTAATCAATGATATCCATATTGTTTCAATTTATGATTTCTTAATGAATCACTGATGTTAATTGTAACACCAGTGATTCAATCCGATTGATTTTAGAATTCTGCTTTTTCTTCGTTGCAGGCTACCAGCAACTTGCTGCAGTCAATTAGTTTAACAAAGTAGTTAGCATCGATAAGCGGCTTGCTTAGCTGGCCAACATATATAAGAATAGGCAAAACAGAAAAGTGTTTGGGACGCTTCAGGCGTTGTATTTTTTCCTGAACCTGCTTAATGATATTTACACCAAGTGGCTTTTTAGAAAACTTGATTTCGCATACGTATAAAAAGTCTTGAGATGTTTGGACCATATAATCGATCTGGCAACCAGGCTGTGATTGATTCTGTTTTTGAAAATAGGCACCATGACAAACAACATTATCTGGGAGTAATTCTAGCTGGTTAATGATCAACTTTCGGTTATTGAGTACAAGATTTTCAAACTGCAGTCCCATGATGCCATCCCAATTTGGCAAACTAGAAAGAGACTTATGATCAAAATCATCTTGCGTTATCTTGATCTGGTTAGGCTCAATCCATTTTAAGTAAAATCTCAAATAATTATCGCTGAGCCTATAACGGCTTAGCTCTGACATTTTCTGAGAGCGAATATTCCATGTGTGATCTCTTTGAACAAAGCCTGCTAAAATTAACTCTTTTAAAAAACGGCTGACCTTACTTCCTCTTGCAATTCCAAGATCATCGAAAATTTCTGATTGTGTTTTAGGAGATTGAATAAGACTGTAAATAATACGTCTATAACTTGCTGTTTTACGTCCAAACAAATCAGAAAATATTTTATCAAACTCGTCATAAAGAAGGCCTTCTTTGCGAAAACAGAGCTGACGAACATTCTCTTCAGCTGGCATGCCTGGATCGATCTCTTCCAAGTACCTAGGAACCCCGCCGGTAACACCTAAAAGTTTAAATTTATCATAGGCAGAGACAGTTTGAATTGAATGCTCCCAAAACTGATGACACTCTTGCAAAGGAAGTTCCTGAATTAACATTTTTCTAGATATTCTTCCTAAAAATGCAGGGTTATTTAGAATTTCCTCTTCAATCCAACTCGATACAGATCCGCATAGGATCAGAATTAATTCAGGGTTTTGTTTAAAATGTAAATCCCAGGCATTTTTTAGCTTACTTAAGAATTCAGCATCTTTTGACCCCATCCATGAAATTTCATCTAAGAATATGACAATCCGACCATTGCTTGTGTGAGAAGCTAAAGTCCAAAATAGATCGCCCCAATCATCTGATACAACCCGGGGCAGACCATTGCGAGCCATTTGCCTTGAAAACTCCTCTAATTGCATTTTGGCCGTTGTCCTCTTAACAGGTAGAATACCCGAAAATGTGTAGGCTTTAAGCTGGTTCCGCTTGACAAACTCTTCAACTAAACGACTTTTTCCGATACGGCGACGTCCTCTGATAACGACCAGGCGAGCCATTCCCTTATCTACTTCATTATTAAGGA
>JAUILX010000139.1 GCA_030433395.1 Chlamydiia bacterium | reverse complement strand
ATATATTGTACTTTTGTGTCGTATGGAAAATATGGCATGTGACATACTCATACTTAAGGAATTTGAAAGATGGCTTGAAGATCAGCCGATTTCAGTTGTATACAGAATTGAAGCGCGATTATCAAAAATCCAGTGGGATGGGCATTTTGGAAACTGCAAGTACTTGAAAGATCAAGTTTGGGAGTTAAAGTGGAAGAGTGGGTATCGGGTTTATTACGCTTATTTTCCACCGAAGAAGGTGTTACTTATTTTAGGGGGGACTAAACATGGTCAAAACAAAGACATCAAGAAAGCCAAGAAGCTCCTTGTTGAGTACCAAGAAGCGCTTAAAGACTAAGCGCAAGCCTAGTGCTCATTTGCACAATCCTGATGAAGTTTTGCTAGATGAGGATTTAACAGCTTTGGCAGTGTGGGAATGCTTAAAAGATAATGATCCTGAAGGGGTTATGGAGATTATTGAAGGGCATTTATTTGCACTTAATAAAAACGAATTTGCAGAGAATCACAATATCCCTAAATCAACGCTATTTCATTCATTACGGTCTAAAAACCCCACGCTTAAAACAGTGGCCAAAATTGTTCACGCAAGTTACGAAGAAACATCCAGGTAGCTTTGGAGGATTTCGCGGGCGGCCAGGGAGTCGACGAGCTCAGCGCGTTTTTTGCGATTGAGGCCATGGCTTTGCATGGAGCGCTCAACTTGAGCTGAGCTGAGCCGCTCATCCCAGAGAATAACGGGAATCCGCGCTGATGCTTCTAGCTTTTCGGCAAAGGTGCGGGTCAGCTCTGACATGGGGCTGTCGCGTCCAGAAAGGTGCAAGGGCAGGCCGATGACGATTTTTACGATGGGGCCTTTTTCGGTGATCAGGGACAGCAGGGCTTGGATTGTATCATCGAGTGATTTGCTTGCTTTGAGAAGTGGCAGGGGCGTGGCAATCGATTGAGTTGGGTCTGAGATTGCAAGGCCTAGGCGCACTTTGCCAAAGTCAATTCCGAGTATGCGCATGCTGAATAAAATCCTTAAATAGAGGATGTGGCTCTGTGGGCTTCGATTTGAACTCGGGGTGGAACTGCACACCCACCATCCAGGGATGGTTTGTAACTTCAGCAATTTCGCAAAGATGATGATTTTCAAGTGTGCCTGAAATGCTTAGACCACTGGATTGAGCTTGTTTCAGGTAGGCGTTGTTAAATTCAAAGCGGTGGCGGTGACGCTCGTGAATCAGATCTTTTTTATAGGCTTGGTAGGCGCGTGATTCTTTTTTTAGTGAGCAAGGGTAGGCGCCAAGGCGCATCGTGCCGCCGAGGTCTTCGACACCTTTTTGCTCAGACAGGAGTGAAATAATGGGGTGAGGCGTACAGGGATCCATTTCGGTTGAGTTGGCCCCTTCTAGTTTCATAACATGGCGAGCATAATCAACGACTAGTACTTGCATTCCTAAGCAAATGCCAAAGTAAGGAATGTTGTTTTCGCGGCAGTGTTTGGCAGCGGCAAGCTGGCCCTCCCAGCCTCGATCGCCAAATCCTCCTGGAACGAGGATTCCATCGCACTTTGCAAAGTCGGACGAATCGTAGTTGTCTGATTCTATGTTCAAGATTTTGAGTTTTGTTTTATGAGCAATAGCGGCGTGATGTAGCGCTTCGAAAACAGATTTATAGGCATCTTTATGTTGAAGGTATTTGCCAACAATACCAATGCAGACAGTATCTTTTGAATCGCGCAAGTTTTGCAGCATGCTGCTCCATACAGAAAGATCTTTTTGTGTTTGTGGCAAGTCTAGAAGTTTGCAGATAGCATCGTCTAGCTTTGATCTATGGAGTTCAATGGGAACTTCGTAAATGCTGGTGGCAATATCTGGTTCATCAAAGACGTATGCTAGTGGCACATTGCAAAAGAGGCTGAGCTTTTGCTTGATTTCATCTGGGAGAGAATTTTCTGAGCGGCAGACAAGAATGTCTGGAATAATTCCAATCTCGCGAAGAAGCTGAACTGAGTGCTGAGCAGGTTTTGTCTTAAGTTCGCCAGCAGCTTTTAAGTAGGGAACATAGGCCAGATGAATATTGATGCAGCTTTGAGTGTGCTCATAGCAAAATTGGCGAATGGCTTCCATGAAAGGGCGCGATTCGATATCGCCAACGGTACCTCCAATTTCTACAAGTGTGACATCTGTGCCTTCGACTGCAGCTTTTTGGATACGGTTTTTTATCTCGTCGGTGATGTGAGGAATAACTTGAACTGTGTTGCCCAAGTAATCACCTTTGCGCTCGCGTTTGATCACGGTGTCATAAATTTGACCTGAGGTGGCGTTGGTATTTTGAGAGAGCACAACATTTGTAAAGCGGTGGTAGTGGCCTAAGTCAAGGTCGGTTTCTGCGCCGTCATCAGTTACGTAAACCTCTCCATGTTGAAAAGGATTCATCGTGCCTGGATCGACATTTAAATAGGGGTCGAGCTTTAGCATGGATATTTTGAGCCCACGGTGCTCTAGAAGCATCGCAATTGAGGCTGCAGTGAGGCCTTTGCCAAGTGAAGAACAGACGCCGCCGCTAATGAAAATGAATTTACTCACCACCGGAGTGTATCAAATTTTGCAGAAAAAGCCAATGACTTGCTAAAGTAGCTCATTACAAGGAGTGAGATGTGGAAAGCCAATTTCCTTTGGTAGCTGCTAGGCAGACCTACCGACCAAAATTGCCAAAAATGCTGCAAAGCTTATCTGAAATTGTTTTTGAAAAAAAGGAGGAGACAGCTTGTCAAGGAGATCAAAATGAGGTCGAGCAGATTTTCCCTCACACGTTTGGACAACCCATGACAGAGGCAAATGAGAGTGAGCATCCAGCTTTTCGCCCCTTAAGATTGGGTGTCGTCCTTTCTGGTGGGCAAGCAGCAGGTGGTCACAACGTTATTTCAGGACTCTTTGACGCATTGCAAAAAATGGATCCAGATTCTTTGCTTTATGGTTTTTTGGATGGACCAAGCGGTATTGTTGAGAATAAAACAGTTGAAATTACACATGATTTTATCGCTCCTTATCGAAACCAGGGCGGCTTTGACATGATTGGAGCTGGGCGCACCAAAATTGAGACCGAAGAGCAGTTGCAAAAAAGCTTAGAAACTATCAAATTGCTAGAGCTTGATGGGCTGATTATCATTGGCGGAGATGATAGCAATACCAATGCTGCTGTGCTTGCTGAATACTTTCTTGAAAAGGGGT